>CAZDVP010000076.1:0-9324 GCA_964508865.1 uncultured Bacteroides sp.
GCCGCAGCAAATGATGACCGCCATAGTCGAGAGCAACCGCACGCGCAAGGACTTTATTGCCGACCAGGTGCTTAAAATGGCCGGCTGGTATGATGCCAACGCCGGCTTCGACAGCAGCCGCGAGCACGAATGCGTTATCGGCGTTTACCGCCTCACAATGAAATCGAATTCCGACAATTTCCGCCAGTCGTCGATTCAGGGTGTGATGAAGCGCATAAAAGCCAAAGGCGCAACGGTTATCATCTATGAGCCCACGCTCGAAAACGGATCAACCTTTTTCGGCTCGCGGGTGGTCAACGACCTTGACGAATTCAAGCGCCGCTCAAAAGCCATTCTGGCCAACCGAACCTCGGCCGATCTGAGCGACGTGGCCGATAAGGTTTATACGCGCGATCTTTTTGCGCGCGACTAACTGCCTGACACAACCCATTTCCGCCCGAGCCGACTTGAAAAGCAATTCAGGTCGGCTTGTTGTTTTCGCCGAAATTGGCTAAATTTGCAGAAAAATTTGAAACTATGACTCTGCGATTACTTTTGCCGGCGCTGCTCGTGGCGCTGACTGCATGTTTGAAAACCTCGAGCCCGGTTGCTGAATCCTACCCTCTGCCCTCGGTGCCATCGACCGTGACCGACCCCGGCGAGCGGGCTTCAATCGTTTGTGCCCACTTCTGGGACGATGCCCGGTTCCCCGTCCAGCCGACCGACTCAGTCAGCGCCGAGCTGGAACAGGCCATGGCCAACTTCGCCACCATAGCCTCGCTGGCGTCGAGACTCGACTCAGTGGCCATCGGTGCGTCCGAAATGGTGCGCAAAGGTGGTGCCGACTATGTTATGCCGCTGGCTGAATCATATCTTTACTACCGCAGCTCGCCCATGCGCAACGAGGAAGTTTTTCTGCTCTTCCTTCAGGCCGCTCCGCAGTGGGAGCGCACCGCCTTGCTGCTGCCCGAAGTCACCAAAAACCGCGTCGGCTCCAAGGCTCCCGATTTCAAATTCACCGACTCCAAAGGCAAATCCGGCTCGCTGAGCAGCTTTGTGGCCCAACGGGGCGAAACGCTCGTTTACTTCTTCGACTCCCAATGTCCGACCTGCGAGGAACTGATTCCCTATGCCGACGAAGTTGCCGCCGGCCGACCGGTTATCGCTGTGTGCCCACGGGGCTATGCCGACGGCTTCGACGATGCCGCCGGGCTCTTTCCCGCCGACTGGACAGTTGTTTGCGACCAAGGCGAAATCGACGCCAACGACCTCTACCTTTTTCCGGTGCTTCCGGCAGCCTACCTCATCGGGCCCGACATGACTATTCTGGCCAAGGAAATCAAGCTTTAGGCTTGTTGGTTCCGATTAAAATTCGTAAATTTGTGGCAAAATTTATTGCATTATGAACGCTAAACTTTTACTCCTTGCGGCTCTGGGGCTCACCCTTGGCAGCTGCACCTTGAGCGAACCTGACCAGGAGGCGTCCGCTCCCGAATCATTGCAACTGAGTTCGGTTCGTTGCTTTGGCTTTAAAATGATGGATGTCGACTACGACGCCCAAGGCCGAATCACGCAAATCAGCGCCACCAACGAGGAGAAAATCGAGCTGACCTACGTCGGCACCTCGAAAGTTCCGTCGACCATAATCATAAGCGAATATGACCTTGACTACGATGACGACGACCGCGCAACGAGCCTGCTATCGGAACAGACAACCTTTACCAACATCCGCGCCAACAACGCCGGCTGCATCACCTACTACGACTACGCTGAAAAAGACCTCCGCAACCGGCAAACCGCAACCGGCCACGTTACTCTGAATTATAACGACAAAAATCAGCTCGTCAGCGAAGTCGATGAAGCGGGCGACGTTACCAGCTACACCTGGACCGACAACTGCCTGACCCGCATTGACGAAGGCGACGGCGAATACATCAACTTCGAATATTCAACGGTCGACAACACCTCCGGCCAATGGGACCCGATGCTCTCATTCAAGCCGATGATCAACATTACCGGCCTGTTTGGCGTGGCCCCCAAAAAGTTCGTGAAGAAATCCGTTGACCACGACGAAGCAGTTATGATTGCCTACAACCTGCTGCCCAACGGAATGATCAACCACGCCAAATACGTTGAAGTCGACAGCGAAGAATCCATCACCTCAGTGTTAAATTTTGTCTACTCCAAGAAATGAAACAGCAAATGAAAAAGCTCGGAATCACCCTGCTGGCACTGGTAGGATGCGCATCGGCCGCCATGGCACAGGCCGAAGACTTCAATTCATCGAAAATCTGGGGCAAAGGACGCTACACCCGTCTGGGCTACGTATGGGCTCAGACCGCCGACGATTACTCGCCCGTTGCCAACAGCCAATATGCTTTCTTCGCCCAGAAGGGAACCACCTTCCGCCTCCATAAAAAACCGGTGGCCAACATGATTAAGTTCGGCCTCGACGCAGTCTGGATGGATGTTCAGTTCTCGAAATATAAAAATCCCTACGAGAACCTGCCCTGGACCAACGAAATCGAATCGGCCAACGGCGGATTGTTTGACGACATTGATGATGAAGGCCTGATGCCAGGTTTCCTCAAGAATATTGACTTCAACAACCTGGGCACCATGGCGCTGACCATGGGCGTAGGCCTCGGCCCGAACGTTTCGGTCGCACCGTTTGTTCTGACCAACTGCAAGGGTCTGCACCCGCTGCGCGCTTCGGCCTATTTCCACTATACGCCAACAGTTGCCCTCTACATGAAAAGCCAGGAAGGCGACATTGAACTCTCAACGGCCTTTATGCACACCTTCAGCTGGGGCCTCACCCTCAACTACCGCTTCATAGCCCTTGGCTATGAATGCCGCTGGGGCAACGCCAAGTTCAAACCGCTCGATTTTGAGTCATTCGTAGGCGGCGAAGGCAGCGAAGTCGAAAAGTATAACCGCAAGTTTGCTAACAACCGCCTCTATATTCAATTTGCCTTCTAACAGCCTGATAATATTAACCGTTTGCTTAGCAGCCGCCTGGTGTGGCTGCTCCAAACAGGCAACCCCAGCCCGCGCTGACCAAAGCGCTACAACCGAGGTTGCCATTGCGCCTTTCAGCGCCGACAGTGCCTATGCCAACGTTGCCCGCCAGGTGGCATTCGGTCCACGCACCGGCGGCTCCGAGGGCCACGCCCGCTGCGCCCAATGGCTTGCCGCAGAGCTTCGCCGCCACGGTGCCGACACTGTTGCATTGCAACGCGCCGACCTGGCGGATTTCGGCGAGATGATTAACATCCGCGCCACGTTTAACCCCGCAGCACGGCGGCGCATTCTGCTGCTTGCACACTGGGATTCGCGCCCCTGGGCCGACGAGGACCCCGACCCTGCGAACCACACCAAACCGATCGACGGCGCCAACGACGGCGCCAGCGGCGTTGGCGTGCTACTGGAAGTTGCCCGCCAGCTCGGATTGAAGCAGCCCGGAATCGGAGTTGACATTCTCTTTGTCGACGCCGAAGATGCCGGCAACTCCGGCGACGACACCTCGTGGGCCCGCGGAGCGCAATATTTTGCGTCGAATCTCCCTTATGGCGCTCAGGAACCGATGCCCGACTACGCGGTTCTGCTCGACATGGTCGGCGGCCGTGGAGCCGTTTTTCCGCGCGAGCTCTTTTCTGAAGCGAATGCCCGCGCCCTTAACACCCGAATCTGGAATCTGGCACAAAAAATCGGCCTGGGCCAACGCTTTGCCGACACCACCGGCGGCGCCATCAACGACGACCACCTGCCGCTGCTGCGCGCCGGAATCCCGGCAATCGACATCATCGAGTCGGCTAACCCGCAAACCGGCTCGTTCAACCCGACCTGGCACACCATGGCCGACAACATCGACAACATCGACCCCCGCACGCTCGGCGACGTAGGGAAACTCCTAACAACCCTGATTTATTCCGAACAGCAATGACTATCAACGAAATTCAAGACGAAATAATCGACGAATTCTCCGAAATCGACGACTGGATGGACCGCTACGGCTACATCATTGACCTGGGCAACCAGCTCCCGCCAATCGACGAGAAATTCAAAACTCCACAATATCTGATTGAAGGCTGCCAGAGCCGGGTCTGGATTAACGCCGAGCTCAACGCCGACGGTAAAATCAATTTCGAAGCCGACTCCGACGCCATTATCGTTAAAGGCATCATTGCCCTTTTGATTAAGGTGCTCAACAATCAGACTCCGGCCGATATCCTCAACGCCGACCTTTATTTCATTGACCGCATCGGCCTGAGCCAGCATCTCTCCCCCACCCGCTCAAACGGCCTGCTGGCCATGGTGAAACAGATGAAGGCCTACGCCCTGGCTTTCTCAACCCTGGCCAAATAAAAAAGTAAATAATTAAAATTCAATAATAACCAACACTAAATTCACACTTATGTTCAAGAACCAACCGGCAGGTTTGTATGTGCTCGCTCTCGCCAACACCGGCGAGCGCTTCGGCTACTACACCATGCTTGCCATTTTCCTGTTCTATCTGCAGGCCAAATTCGGCCTCGACGCCGCCTGGACCGGTCAGATATTCTCGATTTTCCTGGCGTTAGTCTATTTCATGCCCCTGGTTGGCGGCTGGCTTGCCGACAAATGGAGTTTTTCGAAGTGCGTCGTAACCGGCATCGCCGTAATGTTCGTGGGCTACGCCTTGATGTCGGCTCCCACCCCGGTGCGCCAGAACTCCTCGCTGATGATTCTTTTTGCCGCCCTGCTGCTGATTTCGGTGGGCACAGGCCTGTTTAAGGGCAACCTGCAGGTAATGGTTGGCGACCTCTATAACGAGGCCCGCTATGCCGACCGCCGCGACGCCGCCTTCTCGCTCTTCTACATGGCAATCAACCTCGGCTCGATGTTTGCTCCCGGCGCTGCAATCGCCCTGAAAAACCTGGCGCTGAAAAATGCCGGCTTCCTCACCAACGACCCCATGGCTGCAACCGTTAGCAACTGGGCCCTCGACACCAACGGATTCACCGACATGAGCGCCGTTTCGGAAGAAACCATGAAGTCCATGACCGAGTTCGCTACCAAAAACGGCATGGCCGAAGGCGGCAACGTTGCCGAAGCGCTCATTCAATATCTGAGCGGCTTCGCCGACCAGTGCACCTATGCCTACACCTCGCTGACTCAGTTTGCCGAAGGCTACATCACCGCTTTCTCAACCGGCTGCAGCTATGCATTCGCCCTTGCCTGCGGTTCGCTGATCGTTAGCTTCGCAATCTATATGCTCGGCCGCAAAACCTACAAACACATTCTTGTTGACAAGAAAGACCCCGTTTCGAAAGCCACCGTCAATGCCGGCCCGCAGCTCACTCCCGCTCAGACCAAACAGCGCGTTGTTGCCCTGATGCTGGTGTTCGCCGTGGTTATCTTCTTCTGGATGGTGTTCCACCAGAACGGTCAGACTCTCACTGAGTTCGCAAAGAGCTGTACCAGCTCCGAGTCGTCGAGCTGGACCCGCATCGGCTTCAACCTGTGGGCACTCGTAGGCATCGCCGCCGGCGTTTACGCCCTGTTCGGCATGATTCAGAGCACCAACACCAAAGCCAAAATCATCAACGGCCTGGCACTCGCTGCCTGCGTGGCCCTGGTTGTTGTTATCTACCTTAAGACCCCTGCAACGGTTACCGGCATCGACCCCGCAGCCTACCAGCAGTTCAATCCCTTCTATGTTGTTGCCCTCACCCCCTTCTCCATGGCTCTGTTCGCCTGGCTCAACAAAAAGGGCAAAGAACCCTCCGCTCCCCGCAAAATCGGTTATGGCATGATTGTTGCCGGTCTGGCCTACGTTGTTATGATTTTCGGCTCGCTCTCGCTGGTCGGCACCAATGGCGACGTTTCAACCAACTGGCTCATTTCAACTTACCTGTTGCTCACCTTCGCCGAACTGCTGCTCTCGCCCATGGGCATTTCGTTTGTCAGCAAGGTTGCTCCCCCTCAGCTCAAAGGCTCGATGATGGGCGGCTGGTTTGCTGCAACCGCAGTTGGCAACTATCTGGTTTCCATTCCCATGTTGCTCTGGGGCAAGATTCCCACGGCTGCCGTATGGGCAATTCTCGTTGGTCTCTGCCTGCTCTCGGCCGCTTTCCTGTTCTCGCAGATGAAAAAGCTCGAAGCAGCGACCGAAGATATGCCTGAAGTACCTGTTGACGAAACCCTCGCTGACCCCGCAGAATAATGGAAAATATCGATAACATCAAGGAAACCGACCTCACGTCGCTCCCCGAGAACGCGTTTCGCGAACTCGGGGCCGACGAGGAGTTCCGCCCCATAATGCACCCCGCGCGCGATACCCGCGAGGTTACCCCCTATTCAGTTGGCATGGGCCTGCTGCTGGCAATAATCTTCTCGGCCGCAGCCGCCTATCTGGGCCTGCGCGTCGGCCAGGTGTTTGAAGCCGCAATTCCCATTGCAATCATCGCCGTTGGCCTGAGCCAGGCCTTGGGCAAAAAAGACCCGCTGGGCCAGAACGTTATTATTCAGAGCATCGGTGCATGCTCGGGCGTTATTGTGGCCGGCGCAATCTTCACCCTCCCCGCCCTCTATATTCTTCAGGGAACACACCCCGAAATCACGGTTGACTTCCTCCAGATTTTCCTGTCTTCGCTGCTGGGCGGCGTTCTGGGCATTTTGTTCTTCATTCCTTTCCGCAAATATTTCGTAAAGGATATGCACGGCAAATATCCCTTCCCCGAAGCCACCGCAACGGCCCAGGTGCTCGTTTCCGCTCAGGCCAAAGGCTCCGGCTCGCAAGCCAAGACCCTGGTAATCGCCTCGCTGATAGGCGGTTTGTATGACTACATCGTTGACACCTTCGGCTGGTGGGCCGGAACCATTTCCACCACCGCCTGCAACTGGGGCGCAGCTATCGCCGACAAGTTCAAGGTAGTTATGAGCTGCAACACCGGCGCCGCCCTGCTCGGTCTGGGCTACATTGTCGGTCTGAAATATGCGTTCATCATCTTTGCCGGCTCGGTGTTCGTATGGTGGGTGCTCATTCCGCTGGCCGCCAGCGTTTCGCCCGAAATGGCTGCGCAGGCTCCGCAGGAAATCTTTTCTGACTACGCCCGACTCATCGGCATCGGCGGCATCGCCATGGCCGGCATTATCGGCATTATCAAATCCTGGCCCATCATAACCCAGGCCGTTGGCCTCGCCGCACGCGAATTCAAAGGCGGAGCCGAGGCTACGCAAAAGCCCGTGCGCTGGCAAACAGACCTGTCCATGAAGTCGGTTATCGCCTATATGGTTCTGGCTCTGGCAGTAACCTTTGTATTCTTCTGGATCGGCGTTATCGGCAATATCTGGCAGGCCGCAGTGGCATGGGTGGTAGTAACGGTGATTGCGTTCCTGTTCACCACCGTTGCGGCCAACGCCATTGCCATCGTGGGCTCCAACCCGGTTTCGGGCATGACGCTGATGACCCTGATTGTCGCTTCGGCAATCTTTGTGGGCATCGGTCTGAGCGGCACCGACGGCATCGTGGCCGCCATGGTTATTGGCGGCGTTGTTTGCACGGCGCTCTCCATGGCCGGTGGCTTCGTAACCGACCTGAAAATCGGCTACTGGCTCGGCTCCACACCCCGCAAGCAGGAAACCTGGAAGTTCCTCGGCACTCTCGTCAGCGCCGCAACGGTTGGCGGCGTTATTCTGCTCCTCAACCAGGTTTATGGCTTCTACGTAACCCCCGAGCATCCCGACCCGCTGGTTGCTCCGCAGGCCAACGCCATGGCAAAAGTTATCGAACCGATGATGATGGGCGGCCAGACTCCCTGGGTGCTCTACTTCTGCGGCGCAGTGCTCGCCCTGCTGCTCAACTGGCTCGGCGTTCCGGCTCTGGCATTCTGTCTGGGCATGTTCATTCCCCTTAGCCTCAACACTCCCCTGCTCGTTGGCGGCGCAATCGCCTGGTTCGTTCAGAACTCAACCAAGGATAAGGCCCTGAGCGCCGCACGCCACGACCGCGGCACCCTCATTTCCTCCGGTCTGATTGCCGGCGGCGCACTTTTCGGTGTGTTTGCCGCGCTGACCAAGTTCTTTGGCTTTGAATACGTTAGTCCGCTCAGCGCCGACCTAACCCAGCTGCTCGGCTGCGCGATGTATGCTGCCCTCATTGCCTACCTCTGGTGGTCAAGCTGCCGTGCAAAACGCCTCGCTGAATAAGCCGATTCTAACGCTGGCCATTCCGGCCATCGTTGCAAACATAACAACCCCGCTGCTCAGCCTGGTCGACATAGCCATTGTCGGCCACCTGGGCAGCGCGGCTTTTGTGGGCGCCATTGCCGTTGGCGGTTCGCTGTTCAACATGCTCTACTGGCTCTTCGGTTTTCTACGCTTCGGAACTTCGGGGCTCACCGCCCAGGCCGTGGGAGCCAACGATTCAGCAGGCCGAACCCTGGTTGCGCTGCGCGCGCTACTCATAGCCATAGGCTTCGGCGTGGCGCTGATTCTCCTTCAGCTGCCCATCGGCAAGTTGGCGCTCAACCTGATGGACCCCGACACTACAACCCGCCAACTCGCCGGACTCTATTTTTCAACACTCATTTGGGGCGCGCCGGCCGTTTTGGTGCAATATGCCCTGACCGGCTGGTTCGTTGGCAGTCAGGACACCCGCACCCCGATGTTCATTTCGCTGGCAATCAACGTTATCAACATCGGCGCATCGCTGCTGCTGGTTTATGTTTTCGAACTCGGAATCCGGGGTGTTGCCCTCGGAACGCTCATTGCCCAATGGAGCGGTTGCCTGCTCGCCCTGGCCAAGGCGCGACTCAAACCGCGGCCGCTGCGGCAGATTCTCAACCGCTCCGAAATGCGCCGTTTTTTCGGGGTGAACGTTTCGATTTTTCTGCGCACCGTTTGCCTGATTGCCGTAACGGTTTGGTTCACACGCGCCGGCGCACGTCAGGGCGAAATCATTCTGGCGGTTAACACGCTGCTGCTCCAGCTGTTCACTCTGTTTTCCTACTTTATGGACGGCTTTGCCTTTGCTGCCGAAGCACTTTGCGGCAAACTCTATGGCGCCGGCGACCGCGACGGGCTCAAGCGAATGATTCGCCGGTTCATGAGTTGGGGCGGAGCGGTTGCGCTGCTCTTCACTGCGCTCTATGCCGTTGGCGGAGCCGAGTTTTTGCGCTTGCTGACCAACGACGACACTGTTCTCAACGCCGCCGGCGAGTTCCGCCTCTGGGGCATTGCGATTCCCCTGGCCGGATTCATGGCCTTTACGTGGGACGGCATAGTTATCGGCTTGACCAAAACGCGCCTCATGCTCATTTCCATGGCCGTTGCAACCGCCATTTTCTTTGCCCTCTGGGC
>CAZDVP010000077.1:0-9256 GCA_964508865.1 uncultured Bacteroides sp.
ATCAACTAATTATTTAACTCAATAACTCATAACTGTTTATGAAGAAAAGTGCTATCCTTTCTCTCGCATGCGCAGCTCTGATGTCGGTTAATTCCGCCTTTGCTGTTGTTCCCGAGATTGTTTATGTTGAGGATCCCGCTCAGGGCTACACCTTCAACCGCTTCAAAGACAACTGGTTCCTCACCGCAGAAGGTGGCGTAAACGTTGTCCTCGGCCCGACCGACAACGTTCTCTCCTTCAAGGATCGTATCGCCAGCCCCGCTTTCGGCATCCAGGCCGGTAAGTGGTTCTCGCCCATCATGGGCTTCCGTGGTGGTGTTTCCTACCTCGGCCAGCGCGGCGCCTCTAACAACATCAAGACCTATGGTCTGACTGCCGATGCTAACGGCTACAAGATGGTCGACGGCTACTACAAGACCCACGTTGGTCAGCTCGGTGTTGACTTCGACGCTATGCTGAACGTTACCAACTGGTGGTGTGGCTACAAGCCCAACCGCGTTTATAACTTCATCGCTTATGTTGGCGGCGCTACCTACTTCGGCTTCCAGCACAAGATTGTTAATGGCAAAGGCAACGATGGTTGGTCAAGCAGCTTCGACACCTCTCTGGCTCTCCGCGCCGGTATCATCAACAGCTTCAACGTAAGCAAGCAGGTTGCTCTTAGCCTCGACCTCCGCTACACCGCAATGTCGGCCAACAAGGAAGCTAAGCAGTATAACCGCATCGAAAACAACGTTGCTGCTCTCATCGGTGTTACCTACCTCTTCAACAACCGCACCTGGACTGCTCCTATCGTTCCGGTTATCCCCGTTATCGAAGACTGCGATCCCATCAAGGCTCGCCTCGCAGAATGCGAAGGCCGTCTGCAGGACACCCAGCGCAAGCTCGACGAATGCCTCCGTCGCCCCATGCCCAAGGCTCCCGAAGCTGCTCCCTGCATCCAGAACCTCGCTACTGTTTACTATCGCATCGGTTCCGCTACTGTTAACGCTACCGACCGCAACGTCCTCAAGAGCGTAGCCAACACCATCAAGAACTCCGGCGAAAAGTATGTTATCACCGGCTTTGCCGACAACTACACCGGCACCGACGCTGTTAACGCTCGTCTGCGCACCCGTCGTGCTGAAAACGTTAAGAAGATTCTCGTTGCCAACGGCGTTGACGCAAGCAAGCTCGAGGTTACCACCAACGCTACCGACCGCTTCGGCGGCAAGGCCAATGTTTATCTCGATCGTTGCGTAACCATCGCTCCCGTTAAGTAATACGGCCTAAATCGAAATTCCGCGAGGCTGCTCCCTGATTCAGGGCGCGGCCTCGCTCCGTTTTGGGGTTCTTATTGGCGGTGTGGAATCAGAAAAAAACTTAAAAACTTGCACACGTGCGGAATATTCGCTATTTTTGCAACTAATTATCAATCATTCGATCATAGATATCATGAAATTTCTACGCACTATTGCTGCTGTTGCGGCTCTCTTCGCAACTGTGGGCGCCTTTGCCGATGCCCCGTTCCGCCAGCACCGCTATGATTCATTTCAGGCTACTCCGACCGAGCCCGGCCAGATTTTGTTTGCCGGCAACTCGATAACGAATATGCACTCCTGGTTCGAGGCTTTCGGCTCGCATCAGGAGGTTGTTGGCCGCGGCAACTCCGGCGGCTATGCAACCGAACTGCTCGACAACCTCGAGAGCTATATTGATTCCAAGCCCTCGAAGCTATTCGTTATGATCGGCACCAACGACATTTCTTCCGGTTCGGCCTACGCCAAAACCGCACGCGACATTCAGATTATTGCTCAGCGCGTGCGCATTGAATCGCCCGAAACCGAAATCTATTTGCAGACCATTCTGCCCCGTTCGTCGAACGCCAAGCCTGACTATGAGCTCTGCAACTCGCTGGTGGCTCAGTTCGTGGCTGAAGCCAATGACTCGAAGATTCACCATATCAATCTCTCCGAGGTGTGTGCTCCGCTTAACGGCAACGGAACCTGGAGCTACGACGGTCTGCATCCGCGTCCTATCGGCTACTCCGCCTGGTGTCACCACATTCAGGACCTTGTTGGCTACAACACCGTTTATCCCGCCGAAATCACAAGCCAGGACCCGGCTGGCGCCGGCAATAACTCCAACGGAGCCCGCGTTGAGCAGTTCCCCTACTATCCGGTCAGCGCCGACGATGTGCTCTTTTTCGGCGACGAAACCATTCATGGCGGCGAATGGCACGAACTCCTTCGCTCCAAGAATGTCAAGGACCGCGGCCTTATGTGGGGCTGGGGAGGTGTGAATCTGACCGTTGCGCGCAACATCGTGCGCACCGCGCTGCAGAACCAGGCTCAGAAACCCTCAAAAATTTTCCTGTTCTACGGCATCGGCGGTCAGGATGAAACCAACTATCGCCTTGTTGTTGACGAAGCCAAGGCGCAGGCTCCCGCCGCCCAGATTTTTGTTGTTTCGCTGACCCCCTCGGCCAACGCCGACCAGGATGCAGTTCGCACCGCATTCAACTCCAAACTCCGCACAATCGCTTCCGAAAAGGGCGCCACGTTCGTTGATATCTACACTCCGCTGAAGGAAGACCTCAGCAAGAATATAATGAACACCAACTATGTCAGCGGTCGCGGCTATATCGTCATGGCCAACGAACTGGCAAAACATATCGAGGGCACCAATCCGGTTTCGATGAGCGAGTATGAAAAGGTCTATAACCTTCGCGCCGCCCGCCGAATCATTGGCAATGCAATGACCGAGGCTTTCCGTGTTGACTATGGCTCCAATCCCGGCCAGGTCAAGGAATCGCACCGCGCTGAAATAGCTCAGGCCATTCAGGCAGCAGCCGATGCCGTCAATGACGCTAACCTGACTGCCGATGCGGCCACCGCCGCTGCCAATGCGCTCAATGCCGTTGTCGGCAACGCCCGCGCGGACCTGAACATGCCTTTCGCCTCAACGGCCGACGACCCCGTTTGGTACACACTCACCAGCCTGCGCGGCAGCAAAGTGCTCACCGCTGCCGAAACCGGTCTTAGCGGCGGCGCAGCCGTCGGCGCCTCGACCTCCGGCAGCAATGTGTGGCGGTTTGAATCGCGAGGCGACGAAACCTATAATATCGTCAATGGCCAGGGCTACTACATCACCCCCTCCGCGCCCTACGACACTCAGATGAAAGTGCAGACCGAGCTCCCCTCGGCCGGCTTTTCGCTGGGTTCATCAAACAAAAGCGGCGCATTCGTTATCTACTCTTCCGATTCGCAGCTCAACCAAACCCCAAAAGCCAATTTCCCGGTCTATAACTGGTTCAGCAAGTCCGGAGCATTTCCCGACGCTAACGACGAAGGTTGCGCCTGGAGCATCAGTCTCTACGAAGGCGATCTGATTGATGAAACCACCACCCCCGACAAAACCGGCTGGTATGAAATCCGGCGCGTCGACAACGGCTTGTCTGTTACCAACCTCGACGAAATGACCCTCCAGAACTCCAACGGCAATAAGTATTCCTATGCCATGCGCTACGTCGACAATCCGGCTCCCGGCCCCAAGAACTGGGTGCACATAACCGCTGAAAACGGCGCTCACTATATGCGCTCGCTCAATGGTTTCGAAGTCGGCGACCATATCTATGCCGTCCGTGAGCCTTATAATCTGGCCATCACGGCCAACGCTTCCGTGCCCGGTGCCTATAACATCCAGTATTTCTTTGCTTTCACCAACGAAGGTATCACCAATGTTATTGGCCGCAGCTCGAGCAAAAACGAGCCCCACTACCTTAAGCGCGTAAGCGATGCAACCCTCGCAGCCTATGATGAATGGAAGGTTAAGGTCGTAGGCAACACTGCCCCACTGGTTATGAACGACACCAAGGTTACGGTCAACCTGCCGGCCAACAAAGGCATTGCAACCGTTTACAACAACGGCTCATTTTTCCTCGACCATGGCACTCCGCTTACCGCCGACGACATCGTTGTGACTCCGGCTGCCGATGTGAAGCAGACCTACGACACTCCCGCTGTTGTGGTTGACCCTGCCACTAAGACTATCACAGTTGACTTCACCCAGACCGGAATCAAGGAGGTTGCCGCCAAGTCAGCCGCTCCCGCCCGGGCCTATGACCTCTGGGGGCGCCGCGTGGCCACTCCCCGCCATGGCCTCTATATCGTAAACGGTCGCAAAGTCCGCCTCTGATGCTAACTGTTACCGTACTGTCGTTTTCCTATCGCCGCGGTTTGCCTGAAGACCCTTCGGGCAATGGCGGCGGTTTCGTGTTTGATTGCCGAGCAATCCACAATCCCGGGCGCTACGACGACTATAAGCAGCTCGATGGCCGCGATGCCGCGGTGCGCACTTTTTTGGAGGACGATGGCGAAATCCTGACGTTCCTCAGCCATTGCTATGCGCTGGTCGATGCAGCCGTTGAGCGTTATGTCAGCCGCGGGTTCACCGACCTGCAGGTGGCATTCGGGTGCACCGGCGGCCAGCATCGCTCGGTCTATTCCGCCGAAGCCATGGCCGCGCACCTGATGAAGCGCTTCGGCCCTGAAATCGGGGTGAATCTCTATCATCGCGAACGCCGATGAAAGCAATGGTCTTTGCTGCCGGCGAGGGAACGCGCCTGCGTCCGCTAACCCTAAGCCGCCCCAAGGCTCTGGTCGAGGTTGGCGGCAAACCGATGCTGGCTCGTGTGCTCGAAAGCCTCCGGGCCGCCGGGGTGAAGGATGTTGTTGTCAATGTTCATTATCTCGCCGAAATGATTATCGACTTTCTGGCCGATAATGATTTCGGGCTGAACATAACCATTGCCGACGAGCACGCCCGTCTGCTCGACACCGGCGGCGGTCTGCTCGCTGCCCGGCCTTTGCTCGACGGCCGCGAGACGATTCTGCTCCATAATGCCGACATTTGCACCGATTTGAGTTTGCGGCGCCTGGAGCTTCGCGGCGATGCAACTCTGCTGGTCAGCGCGCGCTGGTCGTCGCGGCGGCTGGTTTTTGATGCCGATAACCGCCTGACCGGTTGGATTAACGAAACTACCGGCGAAACCCGCGGCGACGCGTCGGGCCGGCGAATGGCCTTTAATGGCATCCACGTTGTTTCGCCCGCAATCTTCCCGAAGCTTGAAGAGTATTCGCGCGCTGTTGGCAGCGATGTGTTTTCGCTGACGCCATTCTATGTTGCAATGGCCAAGGAGTGTGAAATCTACGGTTGCCCGCTGTCGGGCTATCGCTGGCATGATGTCGGCGACCTGAACAAACTTGAGGCGGCCAACGCCGATTTCTCGTGAAACGCCTGATTGCCGTCATATTCTTCTGCGCGGCGCTGTCGGCCATGGCCGGCGGCTTCCTGAAGTCGCTGCCAAAGGTGTCGACCGTGCTGCCAGGCTATGAATCGCCCGATTCGGTTGCCGAGCGCTTGTCGGTGCTTCCGCTCTGTCCAGCCGAGGGCCTTTGGCAGATGACCGACGGCGGTGCAATTTTTGCTATCGAGCGCAATGAGCCTTCAACCTCGCTGGCGCCCGCGCAGATGCGTTTGGTTATGGTGCGCTCCCCCTGGCGCACAGTCCGCCCCGGAACCGTTATCGGCCATTTGCAGCCCACTCCCAAACCCGGAGTCTACGAGGCGCGGCTCTACACTGATTTTGCCCTTCGCAGCGGCCTGAGTGTGCCCCGCGGATTCACTCTGACGCTCAATTCCGACTCGTCGGTGATGACCATCGAGCCGTTTAAGTTCTTTTTGAAGGTCAACGTATTCCGGCTGCTGCCTTATATGTATAGGCGCGTTGTTGAGCAGCAGCAGTCGCGTCCGAGCGGCCTGACGGGCGCTGTTAAAATCGCGCCGGCAACCGATTCTCATCCTCTTTCGCCCGTTTATCTATGAAGCGCCTATTGGTTATTCTCCTTTCCGTTTCGCTGGCGCTGGCCGCAGCTGCCAAACGTCAGAAAACCGGCCCCGGGCGGCTGACGCGCCAGGCGGTGGAGCAACCGGCTCCCGAGGTGCTCTACGACACTATACGCCCCGGAGCGGTTCGCTGCTCGGGCTATGATAAGCCCAACAGCGCCACGCGCGAAACCTTTTTCGTTACCAATCTCGATTCAATCGACATTGCCGGAGTGGCCGTTGAGTTCGACTATTTCGACGCTCAAGACCGGCAGCTGCATCGCGCCGCCCACACCGTTATAATCGACATTCCCGCCGGCCAGACGCGCTCGGTCAGCGTTCCCGCCTGGGACCGCAACCATGCGTTTCACTATTATCTTTCCGGTGCACCTGCGCGTCGCCGTTCGGCGCCGTTTAAGGTCAAGTCAACGGTGAGCTACGTTTTGCGCCGCCGTTAGCTGACGTTGTAGTTCAGATGCTTCGACGAGTCGCGTTTCTGCGATTTTCCCTTACGTGAAAAAACTGCCTTCAGCAGCCGTCGGGCCGTGTGCTTGCGGCGGTGATAGCTGCTGAATGTGTCTCCCTCCTCGAAATCGGGCATATAGGTCGAGTCGGGCGATACGTAGCAATACGTAATCTCCTTTATCAGCGCCGAAGTGAAATCCTGGTCGGTCGCAACTTCGTCGATCTGGCTCAGCTCCGGGGCTATGCAGGCAATTCCGAGTTCGGCGCATTTCTTTTTAATGGCGCCGATGGTGGAATCATAGCGCTCCTTGAGCGGCGTCAGGTCGAAGTCGTTCCACTCCGTTTCGCCCATTTTCTGCACCGGTCGCAGCTGAATTATGTCGGGCATGCCGTCGGGCTGCCATAGCTTCCAGAACCGGTCGCCCTCAAGGTCTTCGATGTTGCGCGAATTGATTGTATAGTTAACGCGCAGTTTCAGCCCGATGCGACGTTTAACGTAGGCAATCTTCTTTGTCAGTACCTGCAGTTCTTCGAAGTTGGCGCCGGGCATCAATTCTTCGTAGATTTCTTTTGAGGTTCCGTGGAGCGACAGGGTCAGCTCATCGAGCCCGGCTTCGGCCAGCTCGCTCAGGCTCACGTTGCCGCGCGCAATCTGTTTGCCGTTGGTTGTCAAGGCAACGTAGGGAACGCCGTCGGCTTTTGCCGCGCTGATAATCTGAGGCAAGCCGCCATAGAGGGTCGGCTCGGTTGCGCATCCCACCTGAAGTTTCAGCGCACGCTTGAAAAACGCGCGCCGGATGCGATTGAACTGCTCGGAGTCAATGCGCTGACCTTTCATCGGTTTGCGCCCCTCGGGGTCGGACATGTAGCACATTTTGCAGCGCAGGTTGCAGGCCATCACGGGGTCGAAAAACACTCCCGCCATGCGCCTGCCGCTAACCAGAAACGCCCAGAGGCCGAGCAGCTTGACCCGACCCGGTATGCGCCCCGACACTGCCAGCTTCAAATACTCATAGATTCCCATTTTGGCGGAGCTTCAGGGCAACAACATTTTCGATGTGGGCGGTGTGGGGGAACATGTCGACCGGCTGAACGGCCGTGATGTCATATTTCGCATTAAGCAGCGCAAGGTCGCGTGCCTGAGTGGCCGGGTTGCAGCTGACGTAGACAATCCGCTCCGGCTCAGCGGCGAGAATAACGTTGGTAACGTCCTCGTGCATTCCGGCTCGGGGCGGGTCAACAATCATAACGTCGGGCCTGCCATGCTTCTCAATAAATTCGGCGGTCAGTATGTCTTTCATGTCGCCGGCGTAGAACAGGGTGTTGTCTATGCCGTTGAGCGCGGAGTTGACCTTGGCGTCCTCAATGGCCTCCGGAACGTATTCGATGCCGACAACCTGCCGCGCGCGGCGTGCAACGAAGTTGGCAATCGTGCCCGTGCCGGTGTAGAGGTCATAGACCAGCTCCCCGCCCTTCAGGTCGGCCAGCTCGCGCGCAACGGAGTATAGGCGGTAGGCCTGGCGCGAATTGGTCTGATAGAACGATTTCGGCCCGACGCGGAAGCGCAGCCCCTCCATTTCTTCTTCGATGTAGGGCTTGCCGGCATAGGTGTGGACCTCCAGGTCGCCGAAAGTGTCGTTGACCTTCAGGTTCACAACGTAGAGCAGCGACGTTATGCGCTCGCCGAACTTGGCGGCTATGGCGCCCATAACCTTTTCAATCGCTTCGGGGTCATCTTCGCCGAAGCTCATCAGGGCCATGACCTCGCCGGTCGATGCGGTGCGGATCATCAGGGTGCGCAGCAGCCCGGCGTTGGCGCGCAGGTCGTAGAAACTCAGATTCTGCTCCTTGCCGAAATCTTTAACGAAGTTGCGCAGCTCGTTGCCGATGCCGGCGTCCTGCAGGTGGCAGTAGTCAATGGGCAAAACCTTGTCGAACGCGCCCGGAATGTGGAAGCCGGCGGCGCGGCGGTCGGCAAACTCCCGGCCCGAAGCCATCTGCTCGGGAGTGAGCCAGAGTTTGGCCGAAAAGGTATATTCCATTTTGTTGCGGTAGTCCCAGATCTGCTCCGAGCCTAAAGCCGGACGCACCTCGGGGTGGGGCACCTTGGCTATGCGCTCCAGGCAGTCAACAACCTGCTGGCGCTTGCATTGCAACTGAAAGTCGTAGGGCAGATGCTGCCAGCGGCAGCCTCCACACAGGCCGAAGTGGGCGCACCGGGGCTCCACGCGCAGCTCCGACGGCCGCTCCAGTTTTTCAATGCGCCCTTCGGCATAGGAGTGTTTTTTGCGCGTCAGTCGCACCGTGGCCACATCGCCCGGCGCACCATAGGGAATGAACACCACCAGATTGTCGACGCGCGCCAGGGCATTGCCCTCGGCGGCCACGCCGGTTATTTCTATGCCCTCCAGAACGGGGAGCTCTTTGCGTTTTCTTGCCATAGCTTGTTATATTTTCTGCAAAGTTACGAAATCCCTTAAAATATTTTTTTATTTTTGCGTTTTATTCGTTAAATTTGCGCCTATAATTACCAATAAATATTCATCATCCTGCTTTTTTATCATGAACAAAGGCACAATTCTCGTAACCGGTGGCACCGGTTATATCGGTTCTCACACAGTCGTTGAGCTTCAGGCCGCCGGCTATGAAGTGGTTATCATCGACAATCTCTCGAACTCAAACGAAAACGTTCTCGACGGCATCGAAAAAATTTCCGGCATCCGTCCGGCCTTCATCAAGGGCGACTGCTGCGACATGACCGTTTTGCGCACTCTCTTCCAGGCCTTCCCCGGAATCAAGGGCATCATCAACTTCGCCGCCTCAAAGGCCGTTGGCGAAAGCATGGAAAAGCCCGTGCTCTACTATCGCAACAACCTCAACACCCTGATGAACCTGCTCGACTGCATGGCCGAATTCGGCGTTAAGG
>CAZDVP010000078.1:0-9151 GCA_964508865.1 uncultured Bacteroides sp.
GAATAAAAAATTGCTTGCGTAATGTTCAGAAGTTCGGAAAATTTACTTAACTTTGCAAGGAATTATGAACCGATCAAATCATTCAAAAAACCGCATAGCCATTTTGGGGTCGACAGGCTCCATTGGCAAGCAGACCCTCGACATTATCAGCCGCAATCCGGAACTGTTTGAGGCTACGGTGCTGATTGGCGGCAGCCGGGTGGCTCCGCTGGTGGAGCAGGCGCTGGCCTGCCGGCCCAAGCGAGTGGTGATTGCCGACGAGGCGCAATATGGCGCCCTGGCCGGGGCTCTGCAAGGTTCCGGCATCAAGATTGCCGCCGGAGCCGAAGCTATTCTTGAGGAAATGGAGGCGGACGACGTTGACATGGTCGTTACGGCCACAGTTGGCTACTCGGGGCTCTTTCCGACCCTGCGCGCCATAGCCGCCGGGAAAGATATTGCCCTGGCCAATAAGGAAACCCTGGTGGTTGCCGGCGAACTGGTGACTGAGGCCCTGAAAACATCCAAGTCAAACGTGCTACCGGTTGACTCCGAGCATTCGGCAATTTACCAGTGCCTGCAGGGCGAAGACCCCGAGCGGGTCAAACGGCTTATTATCACCGCCAGCGGCGGCCCCTTCCGCACCCTGCCGGCCGAGAAGTTAGCCCGGGTCACGGCCGCCCAGGCCCTGAAGCATCCCAACTGGGACATGGGGGCCAAAATCACCATCGACTCCGCCACGATGCTCAACAAGGCCTTTGAAATCATCGAGGCCCGCTGGCTGTTCGGAGTGGAGCCCGACCGAATCATGGCCGTTGTTCACCCGCAGAGCATTGTTCACTCCATGGTTGAGTTTGCCGACGGGGCGGTGAAGGCCCAGCTCGGCATTCCGGACATGCACCTGCCGATCAGCTACGCCCTGGGGCTGCGCGACCGCATACCGACCGGCGAGCGTCCGCTCGGCATTGCCGACTACGCCTCGCTGACCTTCGAGGCCCCCGACGAGCGGAAGTTTCCCTGCCTGACCCTGGCTCACTATTCGCTGACGCGCGGCGGCAATACCGCCTGCGTGGTCAATGCCGCCAACGAAATAGTCAACCTGGCGTTCCGCCGCGAGCAGGTTGGGTTCAACGATATCTACGACGTTATTATGAAAACCATTGAGCGGGCCGACTTCATCAAGCATCCGACCCTGGACGACTATGTGTATTCCAACCATCAGGCCCGCGCTCTGGCCGAGGAACTCGTTAATCAAATTTCAAGCAAATAAATGGAAGAATTTTTTATAAAAGCCGCGCAACTGATTCTGGCGCTGTCGCTGCTGGTGCTGGTCCATGAGTTTGGCCACTATATTTTTGCGCGCATATTCAAAATCAGGGTTGAAAAGTTTTTTATGTTTTTCAATCCGCGCTTTTCGCTGCTGCGCTATGTGCCCGCTAAGGGCCGTCTGGAGCTCTGCACCTGGATGGACAAGGAAGAGAATCCGCATCCGCTGGTGAGTTTCAAGGTCGGAAAGGACTATGGCGAAGGCCAAACTGACAAGATTCCCGCCTGGAAACAGACAATCTACGGCATAGGCTGGATTCCGCTGGGCGGCTATTGCGCCATTGCCGGCATGATTGACGAAACGCAGTCGAAAGAGAAACTGGCCGCCGAGCCCCAGCCCTGGGAGTTCCGCACCAAACCGGCGTGGCAGCGCCTGCTGGTTATGTGTGGCGGTGTGATTTTCAATTTCCTGGCCGCAGTGGTGATTTATATCGGAATCACCTTTTCCGTTGGCGAGCGTTGCGTGAAATTCCGCGACGCCTATGCCGGCATGGCCTATGCGCCCGCGGCTATCGAAGCCGGTTTCCGCAACGGCGACATTCCGCTGATGGCCGACGGCCGCGAGGTTGAGGCCGACACGCCCAACGTGCTCATGGAGCTGGCGCAGGCAAAAAAGGTTACAGTTTTGCGCAACGGGCGCGACTCGGTGGACATTAACCTGCCGGGCGACTTTCTGGCCAAGATTTCGAACGAAGGCGCGTTTTTTACCTACCGGGTGCCGGTGGTTGTTGACAAAGTCATCAAGGGCCACCCCGCAGCCGAAGCCGGCATGGAGCCTGGCGACCACGTGATAGCCGTTGGCGACAGCCTGACGCCCTCCTATTCCGAGCTGACAACGGCTTTGGCCGCATATGCCGGCCGCCCCACGCCTATAACCGTTGAACGCGGCGACAAGACAGTGCGCCTCACCGCCACTCCAACCGAAGGAGGCAAGCTCGGTTTCAATCTGGCCAAACCCGAAAATATCTATCCGGTGTTTATCCGCAACTACAGCCTGCTTGAATCAGTTCCCGCCGGCTGGCGTCTGGGCACTTCAACGCTTGGCAACTACGTTAAATCGATGAGCCAGGTGTTCAGCAAGGAGGGCGCGCAGAGCATTGGCGGGTTCGGCCGTCTGGGCGACATGTTCGAGCCGACATGGAACTGGCTCAGCTTCTGGTATCTCACGGCGTTTTTGAGCATAGCCTTGGCGTTTATGAACATTCTGCCGATTCCGGCGCTCGACGGCGGCCACGTGCTCTTTTTGCTGGCCGAGGCCATTACGCGCCGCAAACCGTCGGACCGCTTTCTAGAAGTGGCCCAGACAATCGGCTTCTTCTTTTTGCTGGCACTGCTGCTCTACGCCAATCTCAACGACATAATTTATTTCGTGACTAAATGACCTATCCAGTAATAACCCTTAAACGCGGCAAGGAAGATTCGCTGCGCCGCTTCCACCCCTGGGTGTTTTCAGGCGCCGTTGCGCAGATGCCCGACGGCATTGAAGAGGGCGATGTTGTTGAAGTTCATGCCGCCGGCGGCGAGCTTTTAGGCATCGGCCACTACCAGATCGGCAGCATAGTCGTCAGGATGCTCGAGTTCGGCCGCACCCGCGCCATTGACCATGAGTTCTTCACCGAGCGACTGATTGCTGCGTTCGACCTGCGTCGCACCCTCAACCTCATCCGCGAGGATAACAACGCCTACCGACTGGTTCACGGCGAGGGCGATTTTTTGCCCGGACTGGTTGTTGATATCTATGGCAGCACCGCCGTTGTGCAGGCTCATTCGCCGGGCATGCACTTCTGTCGCGACATCATTGCCCGGGCGCTGACCGAAATTCCCGGTCTGCCGGTTTCTAACGTTTACTATAAGTCGGAAACCACTCTGCCCTATAAGGCTCATCTCGACCCGCAGAACGAATATATTATTGGCAGCTACTCCGGCTCCGTTGCTCTGGAAAACGGCATGAGCTTCAACATTGACTGGCTGCGCGGCCAAAAAACCGGTTTCTTCGTTGACCAGCGCGACAACCGCTCGCTGCTGCGCCACTATAGCCGCGGCCGCCGGGTGCTCAACATGTTCTGCTACACAGGCGGTTTTTCGGTCTATGCCCTCAGCGGCGGAGCCGAGCTGGTTCATTCTGTCGACTCATCGGGCAAAGCCATTGAGCTGACGCGCGCCAACGTCGGCATGAACTTTCCCGACGCCACCAACCATGAAGCCTATGCCGTTGATGCCTTCAAGTATCTTGCCGACATTAAGAAGGGCCAGTATGACCTTATAATTCTTGATCCTCCCGCCTTTGCCAAGCATCGCTCGGCTTTGCGCAACGCCCTGATAGGCTACCGGCGCCTGAATGCGCGCGCCATAGAGCAGATAGCTCCGGGCGGCATACTGTTCACATTCAGCTGCTCCCAGGCCGTTAGCCGCGAGCAGTTCCGCCTGGCGGTGTTTACCGCTGCCGCCTCAACGGGCCGCAAGGTGCGCATACTCCACCAGCTCACCCAGCCCGCCGACCATCCGATCAATATTTACCACCCCGAAGGCGAATACCTGAAGGGCCTAATCCTACAAGTAGAATGAAACTAAAATCAATCATGCCCATCGCAATGGCCGCAGCCACTCTGGTTGGCTGCAAACACGCAACCCCCGATCCGGAAATCAACTACAACGTTGACCGTTTTGCCGACATCGAAGTGCTCCGCTACACCGTGCCCGGTTTCGACTCTCTGAGCCTGAACCAGAAAAAACTGATTTATTACCTGCAGGAAGCTGCCATTACCGGCCGCGACATTATCTGGGACCAGAACTGCAAGTATAACCTGCCTATCCGCGACATGCTCGAAGGGGTTTACTCAGCCTATAGCGGCGACCGCAACAGCGAGGAATACAAGGCGTTTCTGACCTATCTGAAGCAGGTTGAGTTTGCCAACGGCATTCACCACCACTATTCGATGGATAAGTTCCAGCCCGCATTCTCGCGCGAATGGTTCGCTCAGGAGGTTGAAAAAGCCGGCGTGAAGCCCGAAAACTTCGACGAGTTGGCCGAGGTTATGTTCAACCCCGAAGTCATGGCCAAGCGCGTTAACCAGGCCGACGGCGTGGACCTCATCGCAACCAGCGCCTGCAACCTCTATGGCGGCGGAATCACCCAGCAGGAGGTTGAGGACTACTATGCGAAACTCAAGGATCCCAAAGATACCACCCCCATCAGCTACGGCTTGAACTCCCGTCTGGTCAAGCAGCCCGACGGCACCATAGTTGAGGAGCTCTATAAAGTAGGCGGCGTTTATGGCCCGTATATCGAAAAAATCGTTGGCCTGCTGACCGAGGCTTCGAAATATGCCGAAAACGATGCCCAGAAGAACTATATCAACAAGCTCATTGAATTCTACACCACCGGCGACCTCAAAACCTTCGACGACTATTCAATCGCCTGGGTTGAGGACACAGCCAGCGACGTTGACTTCATCAACGGCTTCATTGAAAGCTACGGCGACCCCCTGGGCATGACCGGCCAGTATGAAAGCATCGTCAACTTCAAGAATCACGAGGCCAGCCACCGCACCGAGGTAGTGAGCCAAAACGCACAGTGGTTTGAAGATCATTCGCCGGTCGACGAGCGTTTCCGCAAGCCTGAGGTCAAGGGCGTGAGCGCCAAGGTTATCACCGCAGCCATTCTGGCCGGCGACTCCTATCCGGCAACCCCCATTGGCATCAACCTGCCCAACGCCAACTGGATTCGTGCCGCCCACGGTTCCAAGTCAGTTACGCTCGAAAACATCACCGAGGCCTATGATATTGCCGCCCGTGGCAACGGTTTCGCCGAAGAGTTCGTGATTGACCAGCCCACGCGCGACCTGATGGAGGAATATGGCTTCGTTACCGACAATATGCACACCGACCTCCACGAATGTCTCGGCCACGGTTCCGGCCGTTTGCTCCCCGGCGTTGACCCCGACGCACTCAAGGCCCACGGCTCGACCCTCGAAGAAGCCCGCGCCGACCTGTTTGCCCTCTATTATCTGGCCGATCCGAAGCTGATTGAGCTCGGTCTGCTCGACAATCCCGATGCCTACAAGGCCGAGTACTACAAATATATGATGAACGGCCTGATGACCCAGCTGGTGCGCATCGAACCGGGCAAGGACGTTGAGGAAGCCCACATGCGCAACCGCCAGCTCATTGCCCGCTGGGTCTACGAGCATGGTGCCGACCGGAATGTTGTTGAGCTCGTTAAGAACAACGGCAAGACCTATGTTAAGGTCAACGACTACGATGCCCTGCGCAACCTGTTCGGTCAGCTCCTGGCCGAGATTCAGCGCATCAAGAGCGAAGGCGACTACGAGGCCGGCCGTCAGCTGGTTGAGGACTATGCCGTTAAGGTTGACCCCGAGCTCCACAAAGAAGTGCTCGCCCGCTACGAAGCGCTGGGCATTGCTCCCTACAAGGGCTTTGTGAACCCCGTTTACACTCTCGAAACCGATGCTAACGGCGAAATCACCGACGTTAAGGTTACCTACGACGAAGATTTCCTGCAGCAGGTGCTCCGCTATTCCAAGGACTATTCGGTTAAATGAACGACCTGGAAGCAGCTCTGGCCGCGTTGAAGCGTGGCGGCGTGATTCTTTACCCGACCGACACGGTGTGGGGACTGGGTTGCGACGCCACCAACGCGCGGGCGGTTGAGCGCATCTATGAACTTAAGCAGCGCTCCGACGCCAAGGCGCTGATAACCCTGCTCGGCTCGCCCGACGATCTGGAACGCTGGGTCGACGGAGTGCCCGAGGTGGCCTATCAGTTGCTGGAGGCGGCTGTGGAGCCGCTAACGGTGGTCTACGACCGCGCCCTGGTGCCTCCGCTGGCGCCCAACTTGCCGGCACCCGACGGCTCGCTGGCGGTTCGCGTTACCGCCGACCCATTTTGCCGCGAGTTGTGCCGCCGCCTGCGCCGTCCGCTGGTCAGCACCTCGGCCAATATTTCCGGCCAGCCGACCCCGCGCTGTTTCGCCGAAATTCCGGCGCAGCTGATTGATGCGGTCGACTATGTGTGCACCTCAGGCCGCCGGGGCCGCTGCTCCAAGCCCTCGACCATTATGAAACTCACCGAAAGCGGTGTAATAAAAATTATTCGCCCTTGAATACCCTCAACGTTAAAATCCGCAACCGCTTGCGCCTGGTCTATGTGCTAACCGACTTGCTAACCAGCTCGTTGGCGATACTGGCTTTTAACGTTTTCCGCTGGCTGACCTTAGCCGACGAAATTCCGTTTGTCCACTACTATGAAATGCGCCAGGTTTGGAGCGGCCAGATTATTTTCACTCTGCTGCTCATGGGCGTTTACTGGCTGCTGGGCTACTATAATAACGTCAACCAGCGCTCGCGCGCGCAGGAGGTTATTTCAACCATGCTGGCGTCGTTTATCGGCGCGCTGCTGATTTTCTTCCTGGCCGTTGTCAACGATTCTCCTTGGCAACGCACCCAGGTGTTCGAGCGCCTGCTCATGGCCACCTGCCTCATTTTTGTTTTCGTTTACTCGGGCCGCTATCTGATAACGCGCCTGGTGGTGCGCGCCGTTCATAACCGACATAACACCAACGCCGCCGTTATGATCGGCACCGATGCCGATGCAGCCCAGCTTGCCCGCCGAATCAATTCGCTGCGCAAGGGAATGGGCATCAACGTTGTTTGCTTCGTTAATATTGGCGGCGAGTTCGACCCCTCATGTGAGGAAATCGGCGTTATTGACCGCCATGAGGTTCGCCGCTATTGCAGCGACCACGCCGTTTCGAGCCTTATTCTGACTCCGCGCGCAATTCCCGGCGGCCTCGATCTGGCCGAGTTCATGCGTCTGGCCTATGATATAAACGGCAACCTGCTGCTGAGCCCCGACGTCAACACCGTGGCCTTTGCTTCGGGCCGCGAGTTCAACGTTCTTGGCGAACCGCTCGTTTGCATATCCTCGCCCAACATTTCGGCTTCAACTGCCAATATTAAGCGAACAATCGATGTTTGCGCGTCCGCTCTGGCGCTGATTCTGTTGACTCCGCTCTTTGCTGTTCTGGCCGTTGCCGTGAAGCTCGATTCGCCCGGGCCCGTGTTCTTCCGCCAGACCCGTCTGGGCCTCGGAGGCAAGCCATTTTCCATAATCAAATTCCGCTCGATGATCAACAACGCCGAGCCCGACGGCCGCGCGCGAGTCACGGTCGACAACGACCCGCGCATTACCCGCGTCGGCCGCCTGCTGCGTAAATATCGCCTCGACGAGCTGCCGCAGTTCTGGAATGTGTTGCGCGGCGAAATGTCGCTCGTAGGGCCGCGCCCTGAGCGCCGAGAGTTCGCCGACCGCATTGCCGAGCGCGTTCCGCTCTATCCGATGCTCTATCAGGTGCGCCCCGGCATCACTTCCTGGGGAATGGTGCGCTACGGTTATGCTTCGAGCCTGGAGCAGATGATCGAGCGCCTGCGCTACGACCTTATCTACCTCGAGAGTATCTCACTTTCTACCGACCTCAAAATTCTGCTCCACACGGTCAACACCGTTGTGAGCGGCCGCGGAAAATAGCCTATGTCTGAAACTTCAACCGAACATTTCGCCTATAAATCTCAGCGGCTTAACCGCGCCTTGCTCCGCTTTTTGCGCTGGCGCCAGAACCGCATGAGCGAAAAAACCTTTGTGCTCTTTTTGGCGCTCCTTGTGGGCATTCTCTGCGGTTTCGCCGCCCTGCTGCTGAAATTCCTCATCCACTTCATTGCCCACGCTCTGACGGGCAGTTTCTCGGCCGTGGGCGCCAACTATCTCTACTTTGTCTTTCCGGTCATAGGCATTTTGATTGCGTCGCTCTATGTGCGCTACGTTGTTCGCGACCCTATCAGCCATGGCGTTACCCGCGTTCTGCAGGCCATTTCGCAAAACAAATCGCGCCTGAAGGCACATAATATGTACACCTCGCTCGTGGCCAGCTCCATAACCATTGGTTTCGGCGGCTCGGTCGGTGCCGAAGGTCCGATTGTTTACACCGGCGCTGCCATCGGCTCCCAGCTGGGCAGCCTCTTCCGCATGTCGCCCAGGGTGCTGATGATGCTCGTCGGGTGCGGAGCCGCGGCCGGCATTGCCGGAATCTTCAAGGCCCCCATTGCCGGCATGCTGTTTACCCTCGAGGTACTGATGATCGACCTCACCGCCGCCTCGGTCATGCCGCTGCTCATTTCGTCGATAACCGCCGCCACGGTGGCCTACACCTTTTCAGGCTACGACTTTGAGTTCTTTTTCATTCAGAGCGAAGCCTTCGAAACCGCCGCCATTCCGTTCGTTATTCTGCTCGGAATCGTTTGCGGCTTTTCGTCGCTCTATTTCACCAAGGTTATGAACATGATGGAAAACATGTTCTCTCGCCTGCGTTCCCCATGGGTGAAATTCCTCGTAGGCGGTTCCATTCTGTCGCTGTTGGTATTCCTTTTCCCGCCGCTCTATGGCGAGGGCTACGGCTCGATTATCGACCTTTTGGGCGACGATCCCGTGGCGGTTGTCAACGCCTCGGTCTTCTATAGCGAAAGCGCCTCGAAAACCGCCGTTATCCTCTTCATTCTGGCCATTATTCTGATGAAGGCCTTTGCCACTTCCGCCACCAACGGCGCCGGCGGCGTGGGCGGCACGTTCGCTCCGTCGCTTTATGTGGGGTGTCTGACCGGATTTCTGTTTGCCTACGTGCTCGTCGACCTTTTCGGCCTCGACCTCTCCGCCAAAAACTTCGCCCTTATGGGCATGGCCGGAGTCATGAGCGGCGTCATGCACGCCCCTCTTATGGCGATCTTCCTTACCGCCGAGATGACCGGGGGATATGAACTGTTCCTCCCTCTTCTTA
>CAZDVP010000079.1:0-8760 GCA_964508865.1 uncultured Bacteroides sp.
GACGCTTCAACGACGGCCGCACAAAGGTTACGAAAACCTCGTTCCGCTTCCTGCAGACGCTCTATAACCTCGGCCCGTCGCCCGAACCGAACATGACTGTTCTCTGGAGCCCCGAACTCCCCGAAGGCTTCAAGGAATTCTGCGCCAAGGTTTCGATCGACACCTCGTCGATTCAATATGAAAACGACACCCTGATGCGCGAAGTGCGCGCCTGCGATGACTACGGCATTGCATGCTGCGTCAGCTATCAGGCCATCGGCAAGCAGATTCAGTTCTTCGGCGCCCGCGCCAACCTGGCCAAAGCCCTGCTGCTGGCAATCAACGGCGGCCGCTGCGAAAACACCGGCACCGTTATGGTCAAAGGCATCCCCGCACTGACCTCCGACGTTTTGAACTTCGAGGAAGTCATGAAGAACTATAAGCTCGTGCTCAAGGAAATTGCCCGCGTTTATAACGAAACGCAAAACATTATCCACTACATGCACGACAAGTACTACTACGAAAAAGCCCAGATGGCGCTAATCGACACCAACCCGCGCATCAACCTCGCCTATGGCGTTGCCGGCCTGTCGATTGCAATCGACTCCCTCTCGGCTATCAAATATGCCAAAGTAACCGCCCGCCGCAACGAAATCGGCCTGACCGAAGGCTTCGACATCGAAGGCACGTTCCCCTGCTTCGGCAATAACGACGACCGAGTTGACCACCTGGGCGTTGACCTGGTCTACTACTTCTCGGAAGAGCTCAAGAAACTCCCCGTCTACAAGAATGCCCGCCCCACCCTGTCGCTGCTGACCATCACCTCCAACGTTATG
This sequence comes from uncultured Bacteroides sp., assembly GCA_964508865.1. Lineage (GTDB taxonomy): Bacteria > Bacteroidota > Bacteroidia > Bacteroidales > Muribaculaceae > UBA3263. Next base: position 816 of record CAZDVP010000079.1, read on the forward strand.
TATGGCAAAAAAACCGGTGCCACCCCCGACGGACGCGCAAAAGGCGTTGCCTTCGCTCCCGGCGCAAACCCCATGCATGGCCGCGACACCCACGGCGCAATCGCCTCGCTCAGCTCGGTTGCCAAGCTGCGCTACCGCGACAGCCAGGACGGCATTTCAAACACGTTCTCCATCATTCCCAAATCGCTCGGCCCCAACGACGAAGAACGCATTGAAAACCTCGTTGGCATGATGGACGGCTACTTCACCAAAGGCGCCCACCACCTGAACGTCAACGTGCTCAACCGCGAACTGCTCATGGACGCCATGGAGCACCCCGAACTCTATCCGCAGCTGACCATCCGCGTCAGCGGCTATGCGGTCAACTTCACCAAACTCTCGCGCGAGCACCAGCTGGAAGTAATTTCGCGCTCTTTCCATGAGTCGATGTGATCCGCGTACACTCCTATGAATCAATGGGCACCTTCGACGGACCCGGCCTCCGACTGGTCGTGTTCCTTCAGGGGTGCCCCTTTCGTTGCCGCTACTGTGCCAACCCCGACACGATTGACCGCGTCGGGGAGGCCACGGCGACCGACCCCGACCATATTCTGCGCATGGCGGTTGACCAGAAGCCATTTTTCGGCAAGCGCGGCGGCATCACGTTCAGCGGCGGCGAGCCAACGGTTCAGGCGCGCCAGCTGATTCCGCTGTTCGAGCGGCTGCACCGGGAAGGCATCCACATCTGCATCGACACCAACGGCGCAGTGCGCAACCCCGACGTTGACCGCCTGCTGGAACTGACCGACCTGGTGCTACTCGACGTTAAGCAAATCAACCCCGAACGCCACCGCGACCTGACGGGCATGAGCAACGCCAACACCCTCGAAACGGCCCGCCGGCTGCGCGAGCTGGGGCGCCCCATGTGGCTGCGCTATGTTCTGGTGCCCGGAGTGAGCGACGACCCGGCCGACCTCGAGGCCTGGGCTCGCCATTTTGCCGATTATCAAAACATTCAGCGCGTTGAGATTCTGCCCTACCACACCTTGGGCGTTCATAAATATGCCGCCATGGGCCTACCCTACACCCTCGAAGGCACCCCGCACAATACTCCCGAGCAACTCGAAGCCGCCCGAGCCATTTTCGCCTCGATTATGCCCCACCCGATTCAGATTAACTGAGCGGCCTGCGGCGCAACCAAACCAAAGCACCCGCCGGGGCGTTATATAGTCAAAACTTAAATCTTAAGTAATGACTATGGAAGAATTTGACAAACTCATCGGTGGTGCGAAACCCACCCTCGTAGACTTCTACGCAACCTGGTGTGGCCCCTGCAAAATGCAGGCGCCGATTCTCGAACAGCTCAAACAGAAAGTAGGCGACAAGGCTTCGATTATCAAGGTCGACATCGACCGAAACGAAGAACTGGCCAACCGCTATCGCGTTCAGTCAGTTCCTACGTTGATTATTTTCCAGAACGGCGAGCCCGTTTGGCGCGCATCGGGTCTGCATCAGGCCGCAGACCTCGAGGCCAAGATTAACGAAGCGTTAGTCAACCACGACTAACTTTCCGCCCTTGATGTAGAGGCCGCGCTGCGCGGAAGCAGCAACCCGACGGCCCTGCAAGTCAAACATCGGCGCATTCTCGGCAGAGGAGGCGCCGATTTCGTTTATGGCTCCCTGCGGGCCAACAACGGGCACTGTGCCGCCGGCGGCCAGAGTGGCAAACGCGTTGGTCAGGAACTCGGCGCGCGCAGCCTGGGTCTGCTTGAGGAAATCAACTCCCTCGCCATAGGTTGCAAACAGGTGCATCTCGTCGTGGGCCTTCTCGGCTATGGGCCAGATGCTGAAGTTCAGCGCCAGCGATTTGCTCAGGTTCGCGGCCTGGGCGTCGATAAAGGAGTTGACCTTGCCAACGATTCCGCCGGCAATGAGCTTTTTCCAGGCGTCATTGACCGCCGAGTGGAAACCGGGGTCCTGGCGCAAGCGGTCAATCCAGATGTAGCACCACTGCTCGCCGCGGCCCTCCTGCGCAATCAGCGCCTCGGGGCGCGAGCCGAAGCGCGCGCTGTTGTCGAAAGCGAAGTCAAAGTCCCACACCGGGCCGAAAGTGAGCCGGTCGTCGCCCATCTCCTTATAGAAATACACCGAGCGGAACGAATTCGGGTCGGCGGCATATTCGGCGGTTATATACCACTGCACCAGCGACTCCATGTCGATAAACTTCCGGTAGCCCTGCTGCGGGTCAAGCCAGTTGTCGGCAAAAAGCGCATCCTCAAACTTTTGAACGTGGGCGGCGATATAATCCTTCTGCGCCGCAACGATAACATCCTCGTCGGGCGACTTAACGGTTACTTTCACCCCGCGCGAGGTGGTGAACACAGTGCCCTCGGCATCGTCGGCATCCTCATCGATTTCGAGCAGATAGCCGCCGCTGATGTCGGTTGTGGCATCAACCACCTCAGGCTGCTCGGTTATGCGCACTCGCTTCTTGCGGATGTCAATCTGGTCGGTCAGCTGATATGTGCCCTGGTTTTCGCCGTTGATAGTCAGGTCAACGAAACGCCAGCCCGGAGCAAAGGGCTGTCCGGCCTGCAGTGCAATATACGAAGCAACGGCGTTGCGCAGCATGGTCTTGTCGCCGGCCTGCGCCATCAGATTCCACTTCTTGGCGTTGGCGGCATCGGGACCCAACAGGCGAGCTTTCGAGGCCAGCTTGATTTTATACGGCTTCTTGGGCAGGGCAAACTTGGCCGAGCCGCGACCGCGCAAGCGGGTATCGGCATAGGTGGTCGAAGTGCCGTCGGCATCCACCACAACCATTTGCGAGGTAACATAAGTGTCGGTATTTATGGCCGAAGCATCATCGAGAGTGATATGCACGGCGGGCAGATCGGAAATCAGCCCCTGGGCGGCAACGGCAGTCGCCCCCAACATCGCAGAAAAAACTATAGCGTAAAACTTTTTCATACCAAAATTAGATTAAACGTTAATTCAATTCATTATCAGAAAGAATCTGACGTAGTTTTCCATCTGATATATTGGCCATTTCGCTTTTGTCATAAACATATAGCAATGTAACTCTTGAGCGAATCGCGTCTGCAACAATTGTCAGAGTAATGACACGTGCGCCACCACTTTTACCTTTTCCTTTCGACTTAATGGCCATTCTCAATTTTCTCAAACCATTGCCTAAGTCAACTCCGGCGGTCGGGTTAATTGAGATTTCATCAAGGAGCGCTCGCAAATCTGTCTGGAAAGATTTATACCGCTTTGATAAAATCTTTGCAGACTTGAGGAACTCAGGAGTATAGCTAAACTCTATAGCTGGTCCCATAGCGAGTCGATGGGTAGGGTTTTTCCGGACTTAGCTTCGTTTACCGACCGAACCATGGCGGAAAGCATGGCCTCCTCCCGATCCACTTCCGGTGTTGCTAAAGCTTCGTTGAGCTTACCGGCAAGCCATTTCTTATTTTTAACAGAGAGGGAATTAACAATTGACCAAAGTCCCTCTAAAGAGATTGTAGCATTCATATCGCAAATTTACGCAAATATACCGAAACTACAAAAAAAATTCACTGCGGTTTTTATTTTGCGGAAAAGTGGGCCGGAAATCTTTCGCGGTTGAGATTTTTTTCGTAACTTTGCGTGCAATTTTACAACCTAAAATAAATTTTAGATATGTCGTTTATTGCCGATCGAGTGAAGATGGACGGTCTCACTTTCGATGACGTCCTGTTGATTCCCGCCTATTCCGAAGTGCTTCCGCGCGATGTTAGCCTTGCAACCAAGTTCTCGCGCAACATAACCCTGAATGTGCCGCTGATTTCAGCCGCTATGGACACGGTTACCGAAGCCCCCCTGGCCATTGCCATTGCCCGCGAAGGCGGCATAGGCGTTATTCACAAAAACATGTCTATCGCCGAGCAGGCCCGTCAGGTCCACGCTGTTAAGCGCGCTGAAAACGGCATGATAACCGACCCCGTTACGATTGAACGCGGCGCCACAGTGGCCGACGCACTGGCGATTATGGAGGAATACCACATCGGCGGCATACCCGTTGTTGACGCCGAGCGCAAGCTGGTGGGCATAGTGACTAACCGCGACCTTCGCTTTGAAACCGACCGCAACCGTCCGGTCGACGAGGTTATGACCAAGGAAAACCTCATAACCACCTCGCAGTCGACCGACCTCGAAGAAGCCGCCCGCATTCTCCAGCAACACAAAATCGAAAAGCTCCCCGTTGTTGATGCCGAAGGTCATCTGCAGGGTCTGGTAACCTATAAGGACATCACCAAGGCCAAGGATAAACCCATGGCCTGCAAGGATAAATATGGCCGTCTGCGCGTAGCCGCCGGCATTGGCGTTACCGCCGACAGCCTCGAGCGCGCAACCGCCCTGGTTGAGGCCGGAGTCGACGCCATTGTTATCGACACGGCCCACGGCCACTCCGCCGGCGTTGTTCGCGTTCTGCGCGAAGTCAAGGCCGCTTTCCCCAACATCGACGTGGTTGTCGGCAACATCGCAACCGGCGAGGCCGCACGCTATCTGGTCGACAACGGCGCCGACGGCGTTAAGGTCGGCATCGGCCCCGGCTCGATTTGCACCACCCGCGTGATTGCCGGCGTTGGCGTTCCGCAGCTTTCGGCCGTCTACGACGTTGCCAAGGCCCTCGAGGGCACCGGTGTGCCCCTGATTGCCGACGGCGGCATCCGCTACAGCGGCGATATTGTCAAGGCTCTGGCTGCCGGCGCCTATTCGGTGATGCTCGGCGGCATGCTCGCCGGCGTTGACGAAACCCCCGGCGACACCATAATATATAATGGCCGTAAATATAAGGCCTATCGCGGCATGGGTTCACTCGAAGCCATGGAAAAAGGCTCGAAAGACCGCTACTTCCAAGGCAACGTTTCAGATGCCAAAAAGCTCGTGCCCGAAGGCATCGCAGCCCGCGTGCCCTACAAAGGCTCGCTCTACGAAGTTGTTTACCAAATGCTCGGCGGCCTGCGCTCCGGCATGGGCTACTGCGGCGCCAAAAACATCGAGGCCCTGCACTCGGCCAAGTTCACCCGCATCACCAATGCAGGCGTAGCCGAAAGCCACCCCCACGACGTGGCCATCACCTCCGAAGCTCCCAACTACTCCTCAAACGCTAACTGACACAAATGAAAAAACTCATCATTCCCGCCCTGGCAATTCTGGGCGTGCTGACCCTGGCCGCAAAGGCCCCCAAAGACCCCACCCTGCTGAAGGTTAACGGCAAACCCGTTACCCTGAGCGAATTTGAATACTTCTACCACAAAAACGACGGCAACGAAGTTGAACACGAAACGCCCGAGCAGTATCTGCAGCGGTTCATCGACTATAAGCTCAAGGTAGAACGCGCAATCGATGAACGCCAGGACACCACCTCCGGCTTCCAGAAAGATTTCCGCGACTATCGCCGCGACCTGGCCGAGCCGTATCTGACCGACACCACGGTCTACAATCAGCTGCTCGAAAACTCCTATGCCCACACTCTCAAGGAAGTTAAAATCGACCACCTGATGCTGCCGCTGGGCCAGAAAGAGCTGGCCGACTCGCTGCGCCAGGCCCTGATTAACGGCGCCGACTTCGAAGCAATCGTTGCCCAATACTCCATCGACCCCCAGGCCAAGCAGGACCATGGCCACTACGACTTCATCCGCGCCGCCATGTTCCCCTATGAATTCGAGGAAATCGCCTTCGAAACCCCGCTGAACCAGTGGAGCGAAATCGGCCAGACCGCCTATGGCCTCCACATTGTACGCCCCGTGGCCGAGCGTCCCAACGTTGGCGAAATCCACGCGGCCCACATTCTGGCCCAAGTTGCTCAGGGTGCCGACGACACCGAAGCCAAAGCGCGCATCGACTCTATCTACGGTCTGCTCCAGCAGGGCTACTCGTTCGAAAACCTGGCCAAAACATGCTCCGACTGCCCCTCAAAGGCCAAGAGCGGCGATCTGGGCTTCTTTGACCGCGGCAAAATGGTGCCCGAATTCGAAGAAGTAGCCTTCGCGCTGGGCAACAACGAGTACTCAAAGCCGTTCCGCACCCGTTTCGGCTGGCACATCGTTAAGAAATACGAAGAACGCAAGGCTCAGGCCGCCGACGTTAAGAGCGGCATCAAGGGCCTGATGAAGCGCGACATCCGCAACGTGCGCCCGCGCCTTGCCCGCGCAGCCAAACTCCGCGAGGAATATAACACCCGCTATGACCAGCAGGCATTCGACAATCTGCTCAAAGAAGTTGACCGTCTGGGCTACGATTCCGCAAAGGTTGCGTTGGCCAACGACGCCACCCCGCTGATTTTCGTTGGCGACTCGATTGTTAGCGTAGGCGAGTTCCTCGCTGCCGACTATCGCCTCAACCCGCAGGAAAAACCCTCGGTTGCACTGAGCTACCGCATGGAGCCGCGCCTCAATGCCGTTACCATGACCTACGAAGACCACCGTTTGGAAAGCAAATACCCCGAATTCCGCGCCTTGGTCAATGAGTACCGCGACGGCCTGATGCTCGTTTCGTCGCTTGAACAGAACGTTTGGAACCGCCCCAAGGAAGACCCCGAAGGCCTGAAAGCCTACTTCGAAAAGAACCGCGAAAACTACACCTTTGCATCGCCCCGCTGGAAAGGCTACATCATCTACACTCAGACCGACTCGATTAACCACGAAATCAAGGCCTACCTCGACCGCGTGCAGCCCACCCCCGAGCAGCTCAACGACTCGCTGCGCGCCAACTTCCCCGGCGAAGTGCGCATTGAACGCGCCGTGCTCCCTCAGGGCGAAAACCAGATTGTTGACTTCATCGCCTTCAACGGTCCGGCTCCCAAAATCACCAACCGCTGGCGTTTCTTCACCCCCTATATGGGCAAAACCATCAACCAGGCCGAAGAGGTTGCCGACGTGCGCAACAAAGTGACCAACGACTGGACCGCCGAACTCGAAGAGCAGTTCATTCAGGAACTCCGCAAAGCCTATCCGGTCAAGGTTGACAAGAAAGTATTGAAAAAAGCCAAATGACAACGGCTTTAAACCGAACCCACCGCGCGGCCATCGTTGCGGGCGCCCTCCTGGCGCTCACGGCGATGGCCGCCTGCCATAAGGCCTCGCCGCTGCCCGACGACGCCCTGGCCTCCATTTGCGGCGAAACCCTGACGCTGAGTGAGCTGCGCAAAGCCATGCCCGCCGGACTCTCGCCGGCCGACAGTTCGGCGTTTGCCGATGCCTGGATCAACGCATGGGTCAACGACCGGCTGCTCGAATTCGAAGCCACGCGCCACCTGGCCAACGCGGCCGACATTGAGCGCCGCGTTGCCGACTATCGCCGCAACCTCATCAGCTGGGAATATCGCCGCCTGGCAGTTGCCACCGACCCCGAGCTCGCGCCGACCGACTCAGCCATGCAGGCCTACTACTCCGCCCACTCCAACGAAATGCAGCTGACCGAACCGCTGGTCAGAGGCATCTACATCAAAATGGAAACCGCCGACCCGGCGCTGGCAACAGTGCGCCGACTCTATCGCTCGGAGCGCAACGACGACATTGACCGCCTGGAAAAAGTCGGACTCCATGGCGCCGTGCACTACGACTACTTCCGCGATCAATGGATTCCCTTTGAACGCATCGTTTCCAAAATTCCCCACCCGGTCAACCCCGCCGACCTGCGCAAAGGCTACAGTCTTGACGTCGACATTGACGGCTTCACCTATCTGCTGTCGGTCAGCGACCTGCTCCCCGCCGGCGCCCCGATGCCCTACGAAGCTGCCGAGCCTCAGATTCGCCAAACACTCGAAACCCTCAACTCGGCCGACCTCGACGCCGCCCTGCTGCGCCGTCTGCGCACCGAAGCACTATCGTCCGGACGACTCCAACTCAAAAATAATCAATAATTTTTAAGAAAAATTTGCGCATCTCGCGAAAAATTCGTTACTTTGCAGTCGGTTTAG
>CAZDVP010000080.1:0-8745 GCA_964508865.1 uncultured Bacteroides sp.
CGACTGCGGTCATGGGAACGCGCGAGTCAGATGCTTCCTTAATATAGTCACCGGCCAGAACGCCGAGACCGCCGGAGTAGATTTTCAGAGCATTGCAAAGGCCATATTCCATCGAGAAATAGGCAACCGAGGGGAGGTCGGAGCGCATCGGCTCGGCCATGTAGGCTTTGAATTCGCGGTCGGCCTCCTTGATGCGGGTCATCAGATCCTTGTCGGCGATAATCTGGCTCAGACGGGTAGAGCTGAGGCCCTGAAGCAGCATTACCGGGTTTTCGCCGGTTGCACGCCACAAATCGGGATCGAGTTCACGGAAAAGGTTCTTGGCTACGCTGTTCCAAACCCACCAGAGGTTTTTGGAAATCGGCTCCAGGGGCTTGAGTTCCTTGGGGAGATTTGCGTTGACAGTCACGTCGCGCCAAACGGGCGCATTGGTGTTGCTGACTTGAAGTTTCATTTTTCTTTTTTATTGGTTTATTTATTGTTTTCAGATTCAACCCGACGGGCTGCAGAAGCCAAGGCGTCGGAGTAGGCAGTTTCGTAGTAGGTTATAAAGTGCTTCCAGGCTGCCAGGTCTGCGGTGGTTGAGGCCGCTTTTCGCAGGGCGGCAACCGATTTTTCGTCGGCGCGCTCAAGCTCAAGCAGTTGGTCGGCAATGGTGTTGCACAGTTCAGAGTAATTTCCGTCGTTGCGGTCGTTGACATGAACGCCGCTCTGCAGGAACTTACCTTCGCCGAAGGTAACGTTCACCCACTGACCGAAGCCGGCAAGAGTGGTCGTTATGGTCGGCACCGAAAACGCAACGGCTTCGAGCGGAGTGTAGCCCCAGGGTTCGTAGTAGGAGGGGAACACGGTAGCATCAAAGCCGGGCAGAAGGTCATAGTAAGTCAGACCGCCAAACAGATTATCCGAACCGTCGAGATAGCAGGGAACATAAATCACCAGCAACTTATCGTCGGCCTGGTTTTTGAATCCGAGGCGATGAATGTTGTTGATAATGGGGTCTTCGTTATAATTATTGAGGTGATGAGTGATTACCGGATCGGGCAGGGCGGGCAGACGCTTGCGCGACTTCATGGCGGCAAGCAGCTCGGGGCGTGCTTCGCGCGACCAGGCGGGAACCATAATGAAGCATATGGTCTGGCGGTCGCCGGCAGTTAGCCTGTTGCGCAGTTCGGCTGCGGAATCGAGGAAGAGGTCAAGACCTTTGTTGCGGTATTCGCAGCGGCCCGAGGTGGCAATCAGGAAAGAATCGGCCGGGAGCTGGCGGCCAACGAGGGCAGAAGCCATTTTTAGCATGGCGGCGCGGGCTTCCTGACGGGCAGAGTCGAGAGCTTTTGCAGTGCGGGGCACGAAGTCTTTTTCGAAACCGTTGGGGGTTACGTGAGGTTTGATTTCAAGCAGCTGCTCGCACTCGCGGGCGGTTACGTCGCTCACCGTTGTGAAGCAATCGGCCTGATGAGCCGCAGCCTTTTCGAGTGAATGCTTAGACTGCATGTTCAACTCGCCGGCCATCTGGTCGCCGTTATAGCCGTTGAAGTAAGCGTAGAGTTGCTTGCCGTTACCGCAGATGCTGCGCCCGATGCTCGTTGCATGGGTTGTAAAAACGGTTGCGGCTGCGGGTAGCTCAGCTTTTACATGAAGCAGACCCATTCCGGTTGTCCATTCATCGAAGTGGGCAATCACTCCCTGACCCTTGTCGAGGCCGCGGAAACGGCAGATGCTCTCGATTACCAGCGCAGCGGCATGGCTGAATGCGCATGCCTCGGAGTAGTCGCCATAGGAATGAAGCGAATCAACACCATAGAGCTCCCACATGCGGGCGAACAGCGCAGGGTTTTCGGCATACATTGCATCGAACTTAACGAGTACGGCAATCGGGCGGCCGGGCACATTCCAGCGCCCGACACGAACGCGAACGCCTTCGGGCAGATTGGCTTGTTTGCGCCAGTCGGCCATCAAAGAGGCAACTTCGGTGAAATAGGGCGAGGGATTTTTATCGGTCCATACATCAGGGCCGACGAATATCACTTTGTTTTTATAAAGTGTCTGTAAGGTGCGGGCTTTCGTTGACAACACGGCGTAGATTCCGCCGACTTTGTTGCAGACTTCCCAGCTGGTTTCAAAGAGCAGGGAAGGGGAAGTTGTGCACTTTTCTGTCATAATCTGATTCTAAATGAGCCGCAAAGTTACGAAAAATTTCCCAGCCGACAAAAACTTTTCAACCAAAACCACTTAAAAACTATCGGGGCTATCGTGCGGTTTATTGCAAGATAGCCCCGACAGGGAGTTAGTTAGGGAGGGATATTAGCCAATCTGGAGGAGCACCCGATAGTCGAGATTACGCTCTTCAACCGAAATCTGAATGCGGGCATTGCGGATATTAGCCCCGGCAGCATCGGTGATAATCATCTTGCCTTTAGCAACGTCGTTAGGGCCGAGGGTAGCGGGCAGTTTAACGATGCAGTCATATTCTTCTCCGTCAGTTGTGCGGGCAATGCCTTTATCATTGGCGGAAAGGCGCTTTTCGCGGTTGCTGTGGTTAGTCAGGGTGAAACTCACAACGATGTTTTTGCCTTCATTTTCGAGGCCGTCGATATTAACCTGCAGGTCGGTGTCGGTTATGAACGTAGCATTATAGTTAGAGGGTCGAAGTTCCGGAATAACGATGTCGCTCAGCTTATAGTCATATGAACCGTAGGGGTTCTTTTCAGTTGCGTGGGAATAGACCGCACGGCCCTGAACCTTAACGTAGTCGAGCTTCTGGGCGTCGAGGGGCACACCCAGAACCGCCAGGCGCTTAACCACCGTTTCCTTCGGTGGAATAACCTTGTCGAGCTTGGCATCGACGCTAACAACATTGAAGGAATTGCCTGCTGCACTTGCGAGTTCATTGCGGTCAAACGGGTTATGGGCGCCGAAGTCGGGGCGAGCTTCCTTAGAGGCAGAGTTGGTGAACTGAACGGGAATGAGAATGTCATTGCCTATTCGGCGCACCTGATTGACGTCGAGGTTTGCCTTAACGCCGCTCAGACCCTTGCTGTTATCGACTTTTACTTTCCAGAGAATCTCGCGGCAGTAGCGTTTGTTGGCAAGCCCTTTGGCGTCGGGGGTAGTTACGTAGGGCTGCGCACCTTCGGGCAGTTTGCTTTCGGTGCGGGTAAGTATCAGATTGTCTGGGCCGAAGTCAGTGTCGAGTGTGGTCAGGCCGAGAATCTGAATGGTGTTATCATTATTGGCAATGATAACGCATTTGCCCTGTTTCCCGTCATGATTAACCCAGTCAGCAAAGAGAACGCCGTTTTCCAGCCGGGGGTTGGTGAGCTTGATTTCCTCAGTGTCAGAAAAAATGGTTTTGCTGTTATAGCGGATGAAACCGGGAGCAGTCTGACCGGCGAAGTTCTTTTTGAGCTTCTTGGCATTCATGAAGTCCTTGGGCAGAATTTTCAGCGGAGCCTCCTTGGCGGTGAAGATCTGCGTGAAATCAGGAACCCCGTTGATGAAATCAAGGTTTGCATACATGCGCTTGCGTGTTATATTATCGTTCATCTCGCCTTCATAGGTGCCGGCCAGATTTATCTGGGCCGATAGCGAGCCGAACAGGGTCAGGGCAGCAAGCGTGAGAATTGATTTAAGTCGCATATGAATTCGATTGGTTGTTATTGATATATGTTGAGTGGATAAAGGTTATTCCCAATCGTCGGTGTCGAAACCGCCCTGGCTGCCGCCGGGAGTGAAAATCTTGCCACCGACAAAAATTCCGGCGCGACCGGCAATATCTTCATAAATAACTATGGGCGATTCGAGCTTCTCGCCATCTTCCTGGCCGTAGTCAATCTGCTCGGTCAGAATAACATAGCCGGGCTTTGCTTCGCCAACGTAGTAGCGCTCGGTGGATTGAATGCGGCCACTGGAATAGATGAGAGTCAAAACGTTGAGGGCCTTGATTTTGCCGTTTTCATTCCAAAGAGCCCAGCCCTCAGAGCTTTCGCCACCCTGAACGGATTCGATATTTAAAAGAGCCGGTTCGGTCTGTTCCTGATCGAACGCAAAGGGCGCTTCAAGCGGATATTGAGCGCGGTTGATGCAGAGGGTATCAACATAGCCTTCAATTCCGGTTGCGATATTTTTTACATGGACGAAAGCAGAGTTGTTGGCAGCATCGAACTCCACGATATCACCATAGCTCAGCTTCGTGGAAGCGGCATTCTTGCCGGCAGCATCATTGAAAAGCTGCGCACCTTCGTAGCCGATGTTGCCATAGGCGGGAGTATACTCTTTTGCGGTGCAGGACTGAGCGAAAGCAGTCAGAGCCACACCGACTGAAAGAACGATTGATTTAACTATTTTCATAGCCGGAATTATTTAAAGCGTTCAAAATACCACTTACCGTCAACTTTGACGAGCATTACCCAGTGGGGCCACTTTTCGCTATCGAAAACAACCTTAGCGTCAGATGAGTCGTCGGTCAGCTCGCCTCCGGTCAGACCGTCTTTAACTTCTTTGAAAGTGAAGTCCACCGGTTCCGGTTTTTTATCCGGATATTTAGCTGCAAATTCCTTTGCCATTTCAATCATGTTGTCCATTTCACTGAGCGAAGCTTCATCAGCAGGGTCAACAAGAGTTTTGAGCTGAACATAGTCGCCTTTGTGGTAGCATTCAAGTGCCTTCTCGGCAACTACTTTGGGGTCGGATTGGTCAACGCCGGAGCCACAGGCGGTTAACAGAGCGCTGCTCAGAAAAATGGCGGCAGCAACGAGCAGAAAAGTTAGTTTTCTCATAAGAGTAGAATGATTGTGTCGCCGGGCTCACTTCGATGACGGTTAAATGATTAGAAATAAAAAAGCGTGAGAGCCTTATTTGATGTCCATTCCACTCCTTGAGGCCTTCGCAATGCCCGAATTGGTAGAACGGACAACGCAGAAGCCTCACGCAGAATATGAGAAAATACACCACTAACTGACGCTCGCGCGCCTGTCGGTGGCAGAAATTAACATATCCACATAAGTCATCTATCGTTGTCGCAGTCTTGACCAATTCTGAAAGTTGCGAAGTTTCAAGGAGTCAAGAACGAGCGCCAGATAAACGCTTGTCATTATGTCTGCAAACCCTCCCGCATAGCCCAGGACCGAGCTCCTGCAGTGCGGTCTGCAAGTGCAAAGTTACGATTAAATTATCGGATTTGCAACATGTTGTTCAACATAGACCTATTAAAAATGGTTCGGGCGCTTCGGAATGACCCGATGCGCCCGACAAATAGTTTCGGCAAAAGTTGATTAGTTTACCTTGGCAGCGAGTTCAGCGCCGGCTTTGAATTTAACAACCTTGCGGGCGGCGATTTCAACTTTTTCTTTGGTGCGGGGGTTGATGCCCTGACGAGCTGCTTTTTCAACGGGAGCGAAAGTGCCGAAGCCAACGAGGGCTACTTTGTCGTTGTTGGCGAGAGCTTCGCTGATAACTTCGATAGTTGCATCGAGAGCATTTTTGGCGTCTACCTTGGTCAGGCCGGCCTTTTCTGCAATAGCATTTACAAGTTCAGTCTTGTTCATCTTGTGTGAATTTTAGAAAATTATAGTTTTTGGATTTCTCGGCAAAGTTAAAGCTAAATTTCGGAAAAACAAAGGAATAAGTAATATTTTTTGTGAAAATGCAGAAATTTCGGTTAAGAAATGTTAATATTTGAGGTTGGAGAGCCTTTTTCTCCGTAAATTTGTGTTGTTTTTCATAAACGGACAAACATTAAACATTGATAATTATGATAATTGCTTCACAGAAACGCAAAGAAAATATAGCCGAATACCTGCTCTATATGTGGCAGGTGGAAGACATTATCCGCGCCTATGGCCTGGATATTGATAAAATCAAGGAATACCACATTAACCGAATTCCCGACCTGACCGACGAGAAGCGGAAGGAAATGGTCGACTGGTATGAATCGCTCATCGACATGATGCGGCGCGAAGGAGTTGCCGAGCGCGGCCATTTGCAGATAAACAAGAATACCATGGCCCAGCTGGTTGAACTCCACCGCGCACTTTTAGCCGACCCGAAGTTCAGCGACTACTCGGCCGAATTTTACCGTACGCTTCCCTACATCGTCGACCTCCGCTCGCGAGCAGGCGAGGAGACAGAGGGCGAGATTGAAACCTGCTTCATCGCTCTCTACGGCATGCTTCTGCTCCGCCTGCAGGGCAAGGAAATTTCCCAACAGACCGCCGAGGCAGTGAAGCAGATATCGAAATTCATTGCAACCCTGAGCAGCTATTTCCACAAGAACGAGCAGGAGCCACTGTTTAAGAATGATTAAGCAACTGATTGTTTCCGCTGCCATGACTTTGGCTGCGCCCGTTGTTTTATGCGCCGAGGACCATCTGGCTATAGTCAACCCGGTGGTTCCGTCGAGCATATCGTTTGCGGGCGAAAAGGTGAATCTCGACGATGTTGACCTCTATGAGAGACTTGACCGCGAACTCACTTCGATGGTCTATACCCACGGCAACACACTTCTGACCATAAAGCGGGCCAACCGCTATTTCCCACAGTTGATAAAAATTCTGAAGAAGAACGGTGTGCATGAGGACTATATATATATGGCGTGCATTGAAAGCTATCTCAACCCCATTGCCCGCTCTGCTGCAGGGGCTGCCGGCATTTGGCAGTTCATGCCCGGAACGGCAAAACAATATGGTCTGGAGGTAAACGACGAAGTCGACGAGCGCTACGACCTGGAAAAGGAAACCGCAGCCGCATGCCGCTACATTAAGAGCGCCTATCAGAAGTATGGCAACTGGGAATCGGTTGCCAGCAGCTATAACGGAGGAACCGCCCGAATTACAAAGGAACTCGATGCCCAGCAGGTCAACAGTGCGTTCGACCTCTGGCTGGCGGATGAAACTCGCCGCTATCCGATGCGAATGATTGCAATGAAGCTCATAATGGAGAATCCGCAAAAATATGGGTTCATCCTGTCAGACAACCAGCTCTATCAACCTCATCGCTTTACTGAAGTTACCATTTCCGGACCTGTCGAAGATTGGCCGACATGGGCCCGTGAACGCGGCATCGACTATGCGACCCTGCGCGAATATAACCCCTGGATTCGGGCTAAGAAGCTAACCAACAAGGCCGGAAAGACCTATACGGTAAAGATTCCGAAACCGGAAGCACTCAGCCGCAGCAAACAAGGAAAAACTACTTATAACCCGAACTGGACCCGCTGATGGCAAAGAAGAAGAAAGACAACGACGAACAACTCGAGTCGCTGGTGGTTTCCGGCGCGCGGGTTCATAACCTCAAGAACATAAACGTTGAGATTCCCCACGGAAAACTCACCGTGATTACCGGCCTGAGCGGGTCGGGAAAGTCCTCGCTGGCGTTCGACACCATTTTTGCCGAGGGACAGCGCCGCTATATCGAAACGTTTTCAAGCTACGCCCGCCAGATGCTCGGCACTCTGGAGCGGCCCGACGTTGACAGCATAACCGGCCTGTCGCCCGTAATCGCTATTGAGCAGAAAACGGTTAACCGCAACCCTCGCTCGACCATAGGCACCACAACGGAAATCTACGACTTTCTGCGTCTGCTCTATGCGCGCGTAGCCATTGCCCGCAGCTATATTTCGGGCAAGCCGATGGAAAAATTCAGCGAGGAGAAGATTCTCAACCTGATTCATCAACGTTTCGACGGCCATAAGATTCTCATCATGGCTCCGCTGATCCGCAACCGCAAAGGCCACTACCAGGAACTGTTTGAACAACTGACCAAAAAGGGTTATATCAACGTTAGGGTCGACGGCGTAATGCGCGAAATCACCCCGGGAATGAAGCTCGACCGTTATAAGAATCACACTATCGAGCTGGTCGTTGACAAAATATTGGTTAATGAGTCAGACGACACGCGCCTGCGAAACAGCGTTGGCATCGCACTTCAACGCGGCGAAGGTCAGCTGATAATATGCGATGTCGATAATAACAATGAACTGACGCACCTTTCGCGAACCCTTATGGACGCCGAAAACGGCATCAGCTACCGCGACCCGGCGCCACATAACTTTTCATTCAACTCACCTCTGGGTGCATGCCCCAAGTGTAAGGGCATTGGAACCATTAACGTTATCGACGTTGACAAAATCATTCCTAACCGCAAACTGAGCATCGGTGCCGGCGGCATCGAACCGCTCGGAAAGAAAAAGGACAGCATAATTTTCCGTCAGATTGAACAGCTGTGCCAGCGCTATGGATGCACTTTGTCCACTCCGATTGAAAAACTGCCCGATGAACTGCTCGATGAAATTCTTTATGGCTCGGAGGAAAAGCTCGACATCAACCCCGGTGGCGGATATCTGAGCAGCATTTACCGCACCTACGACGGCATTGTGCGCTACATTGAAATGCAGCAAAACGATGACGCCGACGATTCGGCAAAACGCTGGAGCACGCAGTTCTATTCGCGAGTTGAGTGTCCGGAATGCCATGGCGACAGGCTAAACATCGAAGCACGCCATTTCTTTATTGGCGACAAAAATATTGCCGACCTATGCCGAATGGATATTTCGGAGTTAGGCGACTGGATTGGCAATGTTAACGAACTGCTCGACGAGCCGCGCCAAAAAATCGCAGCCGAAATCATAAAGGAGATTGCTGTGAGGCTCAGTTTCTTAGAGAATGTCGGTTTGGGATATCTCTCGTTAGGTCGCGCCTCAGCTACTCTTTCCGGCGGCGAGAGCCAGCGCATACGCCTGGCAACTCA
>CAZDVP010000081.1:0-8575 GCA_964508865.1 uncultured Bacteroides sp.
CCCTTGAGTTCAACTCCCGGCAGCTGGCCGATAAGGCCGTCGAGCATCGAACCCTGGGCCAAAGCAAAAGCATCGGCATTATATACGATAGTATCGCCCTTCATAACCATTTTTACGCGCGATGTCGTAACGGTCACCTCATCGAGCTGCTTGGGCTTATAGAACGGCACCCGGTTCATCATTATCGGGCGCAGCTCGATGCCCCACTCGTTTTTGCCGGGCCGGGCAACCTTCATGTAGGTTGGATAATAGCCCTCGGCGGTAACATATATCAAACAATCAGATTCCGGAAGGCTGTCGATGCGGAGATTCATCGGCTGATTGTAGGAATATATCGACGTCGGGAAGTAGGACTTTATAAACGAAGAATCCGGGCGCAACAGGTCGGCCCGGAATTCTTTCATTAGTTCGCGATTATAGCTGTCGACAACCTTGCCGCTGGCAGATTGAGGAAAATCGCGTGCAACTGATAATTGGCACGCAAAAACGCACATGGCTGCAACGAGCAGCCAGCGGCGAAGCGGAGTCTTCATATAGCCGTCAAATGGGGGGGGTAAACATATGTAGTTCAAAACTTTACATTATTCAGCTTTCAGAAGGAAGAAGTTCTTTTTGCCGCGCTGAGCAAGAATGTATTTGTCTTGCAGAAGCATATCGGCGGTTGCAACGGCCTGCGGGTCGGTCACCTTTTTCTTGTTGATGGAGAGGCCGCCGCCCTGAACCATTTTGCGGAATTCGCCCTTGGAGGGGAACACGGGGCAGCTGTCGGCGGTCAGCAGCTCGGCCAGCGGAGTCTTGCCTTCAATAACTGCCTGGCGCGACACCGAGAACTGCGGAACGCCCTCCATGATGTCGAGCAGCGTTGCTTCGTCGAGGTTATGGAGCGCTTCAACCGCCTTGGGGTTGAAAAGAATCTGCGAGGCCTCGATTGCGGCTTCGGCTTCGGCGGCGGAGTGGACCATGGTTGTGATTTCCAGAGCCAGACGCTTCTGCAGGGGGCGCAAGCCGGGATTTTCGGCCTGCTGGGCAACGAGGGCTTCGATTTCCTCGCGCGAGAGAGTGGTGAAAATCTTAATGTATTTTTCAGCGTCGGCGTCGGAAACGTTGAGCCAGAACTGATAGAACTTATAGGGCGAGGTGCGCTTGGGGTCGAGCCAAACGTTGCCGCTTTCGGTTTTACCGAACTTGCCGCCGTCGGCCTTGGTGATGAGCGGGCACGTCAGCGCAAAGGCTTCGCCCCCTTCGGTGCGGCGAATCAGTTCGGTGCCGGTGGTTATGTTGCCCCACTGGTCGGAACCGCCCAGCTGCAAACGGCAGTTTTTGTTGCGGTAGAGCCAGAGGTAGTCGTAGCCCTGCAGGAGCTGATAGGAGAATTCGGTGAACGACATTCCGTGGGTCGAGTCGGAGCCGAGGCGCTTCTTAACGGAGTCCTTGGCCATCATGTAGTTCACGGTGATGTGTTTGCCGATATCGCGGATAAAGTTCAGGAAGCCATAGTCCTTCATCCAGTCGTAGTTATTAACGAGTTCGGCGGCATTGGGGGCTTCGGAGTCGAAATCGAGGAATTTTGAGAGCTGCTTTTTGATAGCTTCCTGATTATGGCGCAGGGTTGCTTCGTCGATAAGCACACGCTCCTGGCTCTTCATCGAGGGGTCGCCGATCATGCCGGTGGCGCCGCCGATCAGAGCCAGCGGCTTATGGCCGGAGCGCTGGAAATGCTTGAGCATCATAACCCCAACGAGGTGGCCGATATGGAGGGAGTCGGCAGTGGGGTCAATGCCAAGATAGGCGGTTGCCATGCCTTTTTTAAGTTCTTCGTCGGTTCCGGGCATAACGGTGTGGATCATGCCGCGCCAGGTGAGTTCGTCAATAAAGTCCATATTGATAAATCTTGGTTATTTAGTTTTGCGGAAGGAAATAGTCGAAATATGAGAGCACGTGGATTGTTTCGCCGTCGGAAAGGCGCGTAAGGTTATATTCAACGGAGCGCTCGCCGTCGTAGTCAGCTTCGAAGGAGCAACGCAGGTCGGTGATTTCATAGAGGTCGTTGCCCGAGGCGGTGCGGGGACGGAAAACGGGCACATCGATTGTGAAGCCCTTGGCGTTATAAACAATCGGGAGCGAGGGCCACACGAAGTCGCGGATGTTGAACTGCGAGCCGGTCGAGGCTGAATAGGGCAAGGTTATGGACGAGGCGGTGAATGTTGCCGTCGAGGAGTTCACATCGAACTCAATGTCGAAGCGGGGGTGGATTGCCTTTTCGGGAATGGAGTCGCCGCGCACGTTAACAATTGTGTTGCGGTTGGCATAGGTCTGCACACGGCGGGGCAGCATCCAAACCTGATATTGGGCGCCGTCGCCGATAAACGAGCCCCAGTAAACGGTCGACAGCCAGCCGAACTTCAGGTTAATCACCTGGAGATCGCCCGAGTAGGAGGCCACGCCTTTGGTTTCGAAATAAGTGTATTTATACTGGGTGTCGATTCCGTTGGGGTCTTTTTCGTCGGCCAGATATTGAATCAGGCTGCCAACGGTCGAGGAGCGCAGGGGCTGATTTTCGGCGAGTTTGAAGTCGTTGAGTTCCAGCATGTAGTAGCCGCTGGAAAAGTCGCCCTTAACGGTTATCGACGCATAGTCGGTTGCAATGCCGGTGTTGTTGTTCAGGTCGTGGGAATAAACAACAACGTTTTTATACTCATTCATTTCGCGCACCGGGTCGATCGGCTTGCAGGAGCCAAGCAGCAGGGCAACGAGCGGAAGAAGAAGCAGAAGTCTTTTCATTGTGGATTAAGCGGGGAGAAAGTTGGTTTTACATTACGTTTTACATTACATAGCGCAGAGTCAGGCCGAGAGTGCGGCGGGTTCCGCGCTGGATAAAGTCATTTTTGACCGATCTGAAATAAAACGTGTTAAACCGCTGGTTTAGTATATTTTCGGCCCAGAAATCGAGCGACACCTTTTGCAGCTGCAGTCGAACCGACGCTCCGAGCAGGGCATAGAAGTTCTGGCGCAGGGTGTTTTCTTCGTTCCAGTAAATGGGGCCTACTCCGCGTCCATTAACCTCAATGTCAATGCGATTGAACCACCACATCGGCAGCGGCTGGGAGTACTGCACGGAGGCAAAGGCGGTGTGGGCCGGCGCGTAGGGAACGGTTTTGCCTTTGTAGCTCACGCCGGAGTCAACATAGCGCAAAAAGCGGGCGTTGGTGTAGCCATAGCTTGCGCGGGCAATCCAGCGGTCGGTGGGATAGGCGGTTATGGAGGCCTCGGCGCCCACGGAGCGCGAGCGGCCGGCGTTGGTCATCATTCGGCCGGTTATGCTGCCGTCGGGGAACACGGTGAGCTGCTGGTCGCGGATGTCGATATAGAACGCGGCCAGGTCGGTCAGCACTCGGCCGTTACAACAACTGAAGTGGCCGCCGATTTCGTAGTTCCAGGAATATTCGGGTTTATAGGAGGCGGTTTCGTCAACGCTCAAGCCGGAGCCGAGGGCGGGCATTTTTGATGAGTCAGCCGTTGGGGGCATCATCCCCTTGGCCGTCTGCATCATGGCGGCCATTAGCTTATCTTGCAGAATGGTGGAGAACATCTGGGTGTTGTAGCCCCCGGCCTTGTAGCCTTTGGAAACGTTGAGGTAAACGTTGGAGTTCTCCATTTGGGGAATGCGGTAGGTAACGGCAACCTTCGGGAGCAGTTCGAGCCAGTGCTGCTTGAGGTGGTCATGTTCGTGAACTTCGGCGGGCAGGTGGATACCGGCGGGGCCTATACGCATAGTCGCGCCGGTCGATGCGTCGATGTTATAGAACATTGCGGCCTCCTCATAGTCCAGGCGCAAGCCGGCGGTGAAGGTCCAGTCGCCCAGGCGATATTCGCTCTGATGATAGAGCGCGGCGCCCCAGTTGGGGAGCACGAACTTATCGTAGAGATAGAAATGCTCCGAATCCCACTGCATCTGCACGGGCATAGGCATCGCGGCGCTCATTGCGCGGTTGATCGAAGAGAGAATCAGGTCATTGATGCCATCCTTGAGGAAATGAACGGGGGCGGACATGCGCGTGTGTTGCACGAAGCCGAACGCGCCGGCCATCCATTCATAGCCGCCCTTTTTGCCGCGGAAAATAAAGTCCTGGGTGGCGGAATATTCGCGGATTTTCTGGTTGAGGGTGAAGTAGCTCTGCGGGGTAAAGTCGTTGTCGAGCTCCAGCTCGTCGTTGAGCAGGCGCAAGCCGGTTATGGAGCTGAAAGTGAAGTCGTCGGCACGCCACTGCACTGTCAGGCCCTCGCTGGCCGAGGTGCGGTTATAGAAGCAGGTGTCGTTATAGTTCACCTCGTTGGTGCCCATTAGTTCATAGGGGTAGCCGCCCTGGCGGTTATAGTTGAAGGAGAGCACGTTGTCGACCGTAACGTTCTCCTTAGGCAGCCAGGCCAACTTGACCTTGCCGGCATATTGCTCGGCCTGGTCGGCGCGGTGTTTCTGGTTGGGGAAGAGGCTTTTGGTGGTCTGGTTATAGGTCTGGCCACGGGTTGAGTAGGCGTTGATGTCGAAGCCCAGGGCAAAGTTGGGGCGGAATTTATGATAGATGCCCATGGCTGCGCGCCAGGAGCCGAAGCTTGCGGTTTCGAGCAGCAGGCGCATGCCCTGATAGTGCATGGGCGAGAGAGTGTAGACGTTGATCAGGCCGCCCATGGTGTTGCGGCCGTAGAGGGTGCTCTGCGGGCCGCGGAGAACTTCGAGGCGTTCAATGTTGAAGAAGTCGAAGTCGTAGTCGTTTTTGTTGAGCACCGGAATGTTGTCGACGTTCAGACCCATGGCGGGCTGATCGATGCGGGTTCCGAGGCCACGGATGTAGATGCTCGAAGTCATGCGCGACCCATAGGCCGGAATGAAAAAGTTCGGAACGAATTCCGAAACCTGCTTAACGTCGGTTATGTTGAGGCGCTCGATGGTGCGGGCGCCAACGGTCGTTGACGCCACAGGCTCGGTCTGGAGCTGTTCGGCCTGCTTGATGGCCGTTACGCTGACTTCCGACAGCGCCATGGTGTCGGGCATCTCCTCATTGGCCAATGCCAGCGCCGAAGCCGGCAGCAGGAGCAGAGCGGATAGTAACAGTTGTTTTATCATTTCAATCGTCAGGGTTCATTTCAAGTCGTTGAGCCATGGGGCCGACGAGGCGTCGGAGGGCGCGCGCCAGTCGCCGCGCGGGCTGAGGCTGACGGCATAGACCTTGGGGCCGTCGGGCATGCAGGAGCGTTTGAACTGCTGGCTGAAGAAGCGGCGCAGGAACGTTTGCAGCCATTTTTCGATTTCGTCGGCACTGAACTTGCCCTCAAAGGCGCGCACGGCCAGGTTGCGGATAACCGCCGGCGAGCGGCGCATGGCCAGCAGCTGGTAGAGGAAGAAATCGTGGAGCTCGTAGGGGCCGACGAGGTCTTCGGTCTTCTGGGCTATCCGGCCGCCGGAGTCGGCCGGGAGCAGTTCGGGCGAAACGGGGGTGTCGATAATGTCGACCAGAGTTTCGTTGATTTCGGGCCAGAGAGAGCCATACCAGGCAACGGCGGAGCGCACGGCGGTTTTCGGCACTCCGGCGTTGAGGCCATACATGCTCATCTGGTCGCCATTATAGGTTGCCCAGCCGAGAGCCAGTTCCGACAGGTCGCCGGTTCCGAGCACCAGACCGCCCACCTGATTGGCAACGTCCATGAGAATCATTGTTCGCATGCGGGCCTGGGCGTTTTCGTAGACAACGTTGTGCAGCCCGGGGTCGTGGCCGATGTCCTGAAAATGGCGGCCAACGGTTTCGCCGATCGGAATTTCGCGGCGCGAAACGCTCAGGGCCTCCATGAGGCGGTCGGCGTTGGATTTGGTGCGGTTAGAGGTTCCGAAGCCGGGCATGGTTATGGCGTGGATGCCTTTGCGGTCGAGTCCGAGCATATCGAAAGTGCGGCAGGCAACGAGCAGCGCCAGAGTTGAGTCCAAACCGCCACTGATGCCAATAACCACCGCTTTGGAGCGGGTTACCTGCAGGCGTTTGGCCAGGCCGAGGCACTGGATTTCCGACACTTCGGCACACTGACGGGCGAGTTCCGCCGGGTCGGCGGCCACGAATGGCATCGGGTCGATGGGGCGGCGCAGTTGGCCGTCGGAGGGCGAGGCTACCGGCGGAGTCACGTCGATGTAGGCCCACGCTTCGGGGCCATCTTCCCTGACTCGGCAGTCGGTAAACGAGCTGTTGGCCACTCGCTCGGAGCGAATCAGCTCAATGTCGATGTCGGCGCTCTCATAGAAAGCATCGCGCTGCCAGCGGGGCGAGTCGGCCAGGGTCTGACCGAGTTCGGCAATGATTGCCTTGCCGTCGAAAACCAGGTCGGTGGTCGATTCGCCGAAGCCCGACGCGGAGTAGACGTAGGCGCAGCGCAGAGCGTCGCTCTGGTGAGTTATGAGGTCGTGGAGCCGGCGGCGCTTGCCAACCAGGTCGTTGCTGGCCGAAAGATTGAGAATAATCTCGGCGCCGGCCAGGGCCTGGTGGGTCGAAACGGGAATCGGCGCCCAAAGGTCCTCGCAGATTTCAATGCCGAAGCGAACGCCGTCGACAACATAGAGCGTATGCTGCGCGCGGGCGTCGTGGCGAAACCAGCGTTTTTCGTAGAATTCACCGTAGTTGGGCAGATAATCCTTTGTCTGCACTCCGTGAATCTTGCCCCCGGAAATAACGGCGCCGCAGTTGCGCAGGGCTCCTGCAATCATCAGCGGCAGGCCAACGACCAGAACGATGGGCAGCTCGACCGTTTGGCGGGCAATTTCATGAAGCTGCTCGAAAGCACCCTCAATCAGAGGGGGTTGCAGAAAGAGGTCACCGCAGGTATATGCGGTGACACTCAATTCGGGATATACTGCGAGGCGCACTCCATCGGCGGCCATTTGGCGCGCAAGGTCGATGATGTGGGCGGCGTTGGCACAACAGTCGGCAACCTCCACTCGAGGCACCGCCGCAGCGACTCTCAGGAAACTCATTCCGCCGGGCGATTAGAAGGGCAGGTCTTCGTTAGGGCCGGCAGCGGGCAGGTCGGCGGGAGCCGGCGGGAAGTCGCCGGGCAGCGGAGCGGCCGGAGCGGCATAGGCGGGAGCGGCAGGAGCAGCTGCGGCGCCGGCGCCTTCAACCTTGTAGCCGCGGATGTCGGTGTACCAGCGGCCGTTGAATTCGCGGCTTTCAATGTCGAAGCTAACAGTAACGTCGTTGCCCACGGCCAGCAGGCCGGCATATTGGTCTATGCGGTCGCCAAAAAGGTTGAAGCACACCTTTTTGGGATATGTTTCCTGAGTTTCAAGAACGTAGTTGCGCTTGCGCCAGGGTTTGCCGCTGGCTTTGGCAACGCCCCCTTCTTCGGGAAGGGCGGCGATGATTTTGCCTGTAATTTCCATATGGTCGGATTATTTATTTTTTTCGATGAATTCTTTCATTTCGGGAGTGTGGGCCTCTACGCTCTGAAGCAGTTTGAACTGAGCCTTTGAGCGAACGAGGTTATGCTCGGGATATTGAATTTTATAGTAGGTGTCGCCATTGATGTAGTCGGCCAGGAAGCGAACGGTCTGCATGTAGGGGAACAGAGCGGCCGCATAGGGCAGATTTTCGATTTCGATGGGGAGGAGGAACTCCTTGGCGGTCGAGAGGTAGCCTTCGGTAAAGGCGCGGAAAATGTCCATGTTGAACTCAACGTTGTCGAGATTCGGATCATCTTCAAGGCCGGTGTTGGCGCCGGTGCGCATAAAGTCGCCGAAATCGGAGAAGATGAACGAGGGCATAACCGTGTCGAGGTCGATTACGCAGAGAACCGTCTTGCCGTCTTCGTCGAACATCATGTTGTTGACCTTGGTGTCGCAGTGGCAAATGCGCTTGGGCAGCTTGCCTTCGCGGCCGAGGCGTTCGGCCTTACACATTTCGTCGGCGCGCGATTCGAGTTCGTCGATGAGCCACTTAACTTCGGCAACGCGGCCCTTGGGGTCGGCGGCCACAGCCTCGCGCAGCTGGCGCAGGCGCAGCTCCATGTTGTGGAAGTCGGGAATGGTTTCAACCAGCTTTTCGGGTATATCGACCAGCATTGCCTGGAAGCGGCCAAAGGCGCGGCCGGCGTCGAGCGAGCTCTCGGGGGTTACGGCTTCGAAGGTTTTTGCGCGGGGAATGAACACCATGATGCGCCAGTAGCTTTCGCCGTCGAAATAGTAGGTTTTGCCGTTTTCCTTGTTGGGCACGAAGGTGAGCACCTTGCGGTCAATGTCGGTTTCGCCGGCGGCTTCGAGCTTGCGGCGGATATGGCGGGTCACGGCCTCAATGTTGTTCTGCAGGCCATCGACGTCCTGAAAGATGTTGTGGTTAATGCGTTGCAGAACGTAGTCGGGAGCATCGGTTTCGGCGGTGCGCACAACGAACGTGTCGTTAATGAGGCCATTGCCCAGGGGCTTAACGGTCTCTACTGTTCCCTTGATATCGAACTTGTCGATAATAGCGTTGAGGTCTTTCATGATTCGTAGTTAATGAGTTGGTTTAAGTCTGGCAAATTTACGCATTTTTTTTCAACT
>CAZDVP010000082.1:0-8443 GCA_964508865.1 uncultured Bacteroides sp.
TCGCGTCTGGTCGGAGCGCCTCCGGGCTACGTTGGCTACGAAGAAGGCGGCCAGCTGACCGAAAAGGTGCGTCGCCACCCCTATTCAGTGGTTCTGCTCGACGAAATCGAAAAGGCCCACCCCGACGTGTTCAACCTGCTGCTGCAGGTAATGGACGAAGGGCGTCTGACCGATTCACTTGGCCGACGCGTGGACTTCAAGAACACCATAATAATAATGACTTCCAATATCGGCACTCGCCAGCTCAAGGACTTCGGCTCCGGAGTGGGCTTCAACACCCGTGAAACCGACCGCGAGTTCAACCACGGCGTGCTGACCAAGGCGCTCAACAAGGCCTTTGCGCCCGAGTTCCTGAACCGTATCGACGACATAATCATGTTCGATCCGCTCTCGAAAGAAGCAATCTTCAAGATTATCGACGTTGAGCTCAAGGGCTTCTACAAGCGCAGCGAAGAACTGGGCATGAACCTTGAAATCACCGAGGCAGCCAAGAACTTCATTGCCGAAAAGGGCTACGACCAGCAGTTCGGCGCCCGCCCCCTGAAGCGCGCCATTCAGAAATATCTCGAAGACCCGCTGGCAGAGCTCATACTCTCCGGCAAAACCGCCAACGGCACGACCATTAAGGTTGACTACACCGAAGGCGCCGAAACGGTCAGCGTCGAGGCCAAGTCTGAAGGCAAGCCCGAGGGCGGCGACGAGGGCAAGGCGCAGGCCGAGGGCTGATGCTCATTTGGATAGTTCGCAATTTTTTCGTAAATTTGCGCAATTATTCGTAGACTAATTGTTTCCAAATGATCAGACAGGTTTTAGAACACGTTATCAGCGAAGGACTGGGCGACCTCTGGTCGGTGCTTACGCCCGACGAAAAGCGCCTTGTCACGGATAACTTCGTTCTGCATCACTACAAGAAAAACGAAGTCATTTATGCCGAGGGCGACACCCCGGTCAACCTGTGGTGTCTGCTCAAAGGCAAAGTGAAGAAATGGAAAGACGGAATCGGCGGACGCTCGCAGATTATCCGTCTTATCCGTCCGGTGCAATATTTCGGCTATCGCGCCTATTTTGCCGACGAACCCTACGTCAGCTCGGCCTCGGCGTTCGAGCAGAGCACCGTGGGCACTTTGCCGCTGAGCGTCGTTCAGACCCTCATCGAGCAGAACAACCGCGTTGCCTGGTTCTTCATCAAGGAGCTGGCCCATAACCTCGGCAACTCCGACACCAAAATCGTGAACCTGACGCAGAAACACATTCGCGGCCGCCTGGCCGAGGCGCTGATAGTGTTGATCGAGAACTACGGCTATGAAGACGACGACTCGACGCTGCGCATTTACCTGTCGCGCGAAGACCTGGCCAACCTGTCGAACATGACAACCGCCAACGCCATACGCACCCTTTCGGCCTTCGCCACAGAGCGTTTGATAACGGTCGACGGCCGCCGAATCAGAATCCTCAACGAACCTCAACTCCATAAAATCTCGAAATTCGGATGACAGCAATCGGTACCCCGATGACACCCTCGGGCAAAAAGGTGTTGCTCCTTGGCAGCGGCGAGCTGGGTAAGGAAGTGGCCATTGAACTTCAGCGCTTTGGCGTTGAAGTAGTTGCATGCGACAAATATGCCGACGCGCCTGCCATGCAGGTTGCCAACCGCAGCTATGTTTTCAATATGCTCGACGGCGCCGAACTGCGCCGCATTGTTGAGCTCGAACGCCCCGACCACATCATTCCGGAAGTTGAGGCCATTGCCACCCCGACGCTCGTTGAGCTGGAAAAGGAAGGGTTCAACGTAACCCCCACGGCCAACGCAACGCTGCTGACCATGAACCGCGAAGGCATTCGCCGACTGGCCGCCGAGGAGCTCGGTTTGCCAACGTCGCCCTATCGCTTCGCCTCGTCGAAAGAGGAATTCCTCAAGGCGGTTGAAGAAATCGGGCTGCCCTGCGTGGTCAAACCGGTTATGAGCTCGAGCGGCCACGGCCAGAGCACAATCAAGACCCCCGACCAGATTGAAGCAGCCTGGACCGAAGCCCGCGAAGGCGCCCGCGCCGACGCCGGCCGCGTAATCGTTGAAGGTTTCGTTAACTTCGACTATGAAATCACCCTGCTGACCGTCCGCTCGATTTCCGGCACCGCATTCTGCGAACCGGTGGGCCACATTCAGGTCAACGGCGACTACCGCTACTCATGGCAGCCGCAGCCAATGTCGCCCCTGGCGCTTGAGCGCGCGCGCAACATCGCCGCCAAGGTCACTGAAGCCCTGGGCGGCTACGGACTGTTTGGCGTAGAGCTGTTCGTTAAGGGCGACGAAGTAATCTTTTCGGAGGTTTCGCCGCGTCCCCACGACACCGGCATGGTCACCATGATTTCGCAAGACCTCAGCGAGTTTGCCCTCCACGCCCGCGCGGTTTTAGGTCTGCCGGTTCCCGCAATCAGATTCTACGGTCCGTCGGCCAGCGCCGCAGTGGTTGTTGAAGGCAGCAGCCGCGAAATCATTCTGGGCAATCTCGACAAAGTTCTGGAGCGCCCGGGCACTCAGATGCGCATTTTCGGCAAACCGGAAGTTTCAGGCCACCGCCGCATGGCAGTCATCCTGGCCACCGACGACTCGGTTATGGCCGCCCGCGAAAAAGCGGAGCAGGCGCTTGGCCAGCTGGAAGTTACGCTTCGCTGAGCGAACCCAAACGAAGACTGAAACGTTTAAGGTGTATGAAATATCGTACACCTTTTTCTATTTTTTTGGCAGCACTGGTGATTCTGCTGATTTCGAGCCGCGACAGCTACGCTTCGAGGCTCCATGACTACCCCACCCGACCGCCGCAATCAATCGAGCATGCCCTGGGCACGCTAAACATCAACCAGCCGGAATCGCGCAACCTCAGCGTTACGTTCTGGAACAGCAACGACGCGGCTTCGCGCCTGGAAAACATCAAGGAAACAGCCCGAGCCAAAACAGACCCGAACCTGACCCACATAGGAGTTAACGTAGGCGACCAGCAGGAACTGGCAATGGCCTACCTGCGGCGCGACGCGCTGGCGTCGGACTCGCTGCAGATCATAGCCACGCCGGAGGCCGCGACCTCGCTGCAAAAATACGGATTGGGAACTTTCTACCGTTAGCCGCGCGGCGAAAGCGCCTGCTCCAGCTGGGCGATTTCCTCGCGCAAGCGAGGTTCGGTTGCCATGCGGTTCTCAATGTTGTTGACGGCGTGGAGAACCGTTGCGTGATTACGGCTCAGGCGCGCGCCGATAGCCGAGAGCGACAGCTGGGTGTGGCGCTTGGTCATATACATGACAACCTGGCGGGCATCGTTGATTTCGCGTTTGCGCGAGCGGGTAAAGAGCTCGTCGGCGCTGATATTGTAGAAAGCGCTGACCTGATCGGCTATCATTTCGAAATTAACCGTGTGGCGGCGAATCTTAACGCTGTTGGCAATTACCTTGCGGGCAAGCTCCATGTCGATGGGGCGGTTGCTCATGGCTGAATGCGCCACCAGCGAAACCATTATGCCCTCGAGCTCGCGGAAGCTCTTGGTCACGTTTTCGGCAATGTATTCCAACACGTCGGCCGGAAGGTCAATACCCTCCTGCTCAGCCTTGCGGGTGAGCACCTTGACTCGCATATCGTAGTCAGGACGGAGCAGCTCGCAGGTCATTCCCCACTTGAAGCGCGAAAGCAGTCGCTCTTCCATGTTGTCCATTTCCGACGGGCGCACGTCGCTGGTCATTATCAGCTGCTTGGAGTTCAGATGCAGGTGGTTGAAAATATGGAAGAAAGTGCGCTGGGTTCCGGGCTTGCCGATAAAGTCCTGAATATCATCGATAATCAGAGTGTCGATTCCCTGATAGAAAGCAATGAAATCGTTGATTTTCCCGCGGGCGTTTGCGGCGGTATACTGGCTTTCAAACAAGCGGGCGGTCACGTAGAGCACTCTTGCCGTGGGTTTGGTTTCCTTGATACCGATGCCGATAGCCTGGGCCAGGTGGGTTTTGCCTACGCCGGGAGGGCCAAAAACAAACAGCGGATTGTAGGTCTGGCGATTGGGGTGCTTGGCAATGGAGCGGCCTATAGTATCGGCCAGCAGATTGCACTCGCCGGTGCAGTAGTTTTCAAAATTATAGCGCGGGTTGAGCTGCGAGTCGATTTCGTTTTCGCCGTTGGCGATGAAAGGGTTCGCGGCGTTTGCGCGATTGCCAACTGCTGCCGACTGCTTTGCGGAGGACTCAGCCACATTCGCGTCCTTTTGCCCGCTAACAACCTGATAATGATAAAACAGCTTCACCTCCGGACCGTAGACACGGCGGAGCACCTTCGAAATCAGCGGAAGGTAGATAGCCTCCAACTGTTCCTTGAAATATGCCGACGGCACGAGTATCCTCAGCGTGTTGTCGCTGTAGGCCAGAAACGACGCCGGTTTGAACCAGCAGTCGAACTGCTCAGGGGAAAGATTGTCGCGAAACAAGCGTCGACACTCTTCCCACTTTTCTTGGGGTGAAACTTCCATTAGGGGGTGAATTAGTGAATGTGGCGTTTTAATGCGATGCAAATTTCATAATAATTTTGTTGAAAAAAAAACGCCAAAAGATTTGGAATTTTCAAACAAACAAAAACACACTGAATATCAGTCAATTATAAAACCATCACCAACCCAAACGCAACCAACTGATAATCGGCGAATTAGAAAACCCGAATCGTGAAACACCCGCGGCGCAACCGCGAAAATCCGCCACGTTTAGCCGCTTTGGGGAATGTTTCACTACTACGCCGATATTTAGACTCAATCTAAATTGCGTGTAACCGAAAAGGCCAGCGCCAGATCGTAGGCCGCAAAAATCAGCCCGATAGTCACTGCCGAAAAGAGGCCGGCGGCCATAAGATTAGCACTTTCGGGCGCGAACAACGCCAAAGTGCGCTCCATAGCGGGGAAACACAAAGCCGACACCGCACCCCCCGCAAAACCTGCCATAGCGGCAATAACCACCGCCCTGCGCGACCGGCGGCGCTCCGCCTCAATTTTCTTGCGGGCAGTTTCGGCCAATTGCAAGTTGCGGTTAAAGCGCGCCATAAAGTCAGCGGAGTCTGAAATCTCGGGCTTGAAGCCGGCAAATAATTCTTTGAGTTTATCGTTTTCCATCAGATTATTCGTTTAAGAGGTCTTTAAGATGCGCCCTGCCGCGCGAAAGCTGCTGCTTGACTGCGGCTTCAGATGCATCGGTAATAGCGGCGATTTCGCCAATGGAGTAGCCCTGCATATAATAAAGAAGTATTGCCGAGCGCTCCTTTTGGGAAAGACGCTCCAGGGCGGCATAGAGAGCCTGGTTGCGGAATGCATCGTCGGCCGGATGCGAACCGGCAATTCCGGCCGCGGCATCGATAGGCTCAACTGCCCGCAGGGAGCGATGAGCGGAAATGAAAGTGGTGTAGGCTATGCGGAAAATCCAGGTTCTGAATCCGCTTTCGCCGCGGAAGGAATCGAGGGCCATATAGGCTTTGAGCAGCGAGTCCTGAGCCAGGTCGTCGGCCACATCTGAATTGCCGCAGCATAGAGCTGTCAGGAAGCAGCGAAGCTCTTCCTGACAATTCTCTACTTCTACAACAAACTCGTTGCGGGTCATTCTTTGTCGGAATTACCGGAAGGACGCGAAACGAAATATAAAATCAGGTAAGCCGCCCCGACAGCCAGGCATACGCCGGCAATCACCATAATAAAGAACGCGTCGGATGAAAAGCCCAAGAATCTTGTAGCAACAATAATAAGGATTATTGCGGCCACGCCGAGAAACGAAAAGATGCAGCCGCGTAAGAGATGACCATGAAGAATCTGGTCCGGTGTTTTACGGGGTTTGCTCAACGAGGCGATGAACTTTTCGGCATCAATGGTTGGGTTGGCTTCGATGGCTTTAAGAACAATCCGGGCGTTATTGTTGTCGTAATTCCGGCGTACCCGGGATATTATAAAGCATATTACTATCGGGAGAAAAACACAGACTGAAACGGGCACAATTGCCTGAACAAGGACATAAAGCAGATCGAAAGTATTGCTATCCATCATTTATAGTTTTTAAGAGGTTAATAATTATCGTGTTTTTGAGGTTCCTCGAATGTTTGACGCACGGAGGCCCCAAAAGGTGACGTGACCCCTTAAAATTTTCGATCAGAGTTTCAGATGAGTGCTGGTGCGATACATTGCCAGCAGAATCAAAAACAGCACGCCGAAGTTGCCGAAAGTGAGCCACACGGCATACCACTGGTCGCCGATAATGTGCTGCAGGCCGAAGCTGACCGAGTGAACCACGCTGCGGAAGTTGACCACCTCGCCGAGAACATAGGCGGTAATGGCATTGGTGCCGTAGATTTTCAGCCAATTGAGGCCGCGCGAATGGCCCAGGGCGTCAACCCACCAATAGAACAGCGCCATCAGCAGGAAGCAAATGCCACCGGTGAAGAGCGTCATCGACGCGGTCCAGAGGCGTTTGATAATCGGCTGCTCCAGGCTCCAGAGCAACCCGGCGGCAATCAGCCCCAGGCCGACCAGCGCCATCAGCGCGGCGCGTCGGGTGCGACGGCCCGGCTCAACGCCGCGCATCATGGTTCCGGCGAATGCGCCGAGCATAACGGTTGCGCCGAAAGTTAGCGAGCTCCAAACCCAGGTGTAGCTTCGGTCGCCGCGGAAGTCGCCGAGAATCAGCTCGTCGACGCGATAGGCAAAACTGCCCTGAAGCGTATAGTCGCCCGCAAAAGCCATTGGCAGCCAGTAGACTATCAGAAGCAGGGCCGTTGCAATCAGCTGGCCGCGCAGATTCAGGTGCAAAACAATCATCGAGGCAATCAGATAGCCGAAGGCAATTGCCTGGAGAGTGTTGGTGTAGATTCTAATTCTTTCGGGATTGAGGGCGAGCAGGTTGCCCTGAACAATCATGCCGAACAGAAACAGCAGCAAAAAGCGCCGCGCAATGCGGCGGTAAACTCCGCGGCGGTCGAGCTTAGAATCATTGCGGAAACGCGCAAAAGCAAAGGGCATGGCGGTGCCGACCATGAAAAGAAACAGCGGCATGACCATGTCCCACATGCGCAGGCCCGCCCAACGCTCATGGTCGAAATGCCAGAGCAGGCGGTGGAACCACTCGGCATCGGTTGCCTGCCCGATGGACCAAAGAACGGGCTGCACCCAAACCAGCAGGAACAGGTCGAGTCCGCGCAGAATGTCGAGGGAGGCTAAGCGGCCGGAGGGTTTCATTGCGGGGCCGGCTGATTAGAAAACGGAGAACTTCAGATAGCGCTTGGGCTGGGCCTTGACGTCGTTTATCAGCGAGTCGAGGCTGGCAACGGTGTGGTTAAGGCTCTGATACAGGCCGGGGTCGTTGACGAGCAAACCGAGCGAGGAATCGTTGGTCTGGAGCTTGTCGGTGATTTCGCGAAGATTCTGGACTGTTGCGTTGACTTCGGCCAGGGTGCGGTCGAGCGGCAGCTGGTTGAGCTCGGCCGAAAGGGAGTCGAGGTTGGCCGACATGTGGTTGAGGTTGCTTGCAACCACGGCGGCATCGCTGATAACGCCCGGCAGCGGCTTGGTTGCTTTGGCAACGTTGGCCGAAATAACGTTGAGGTCGGCCGAAATTGCGTCGAGGCGCTTGATTGTGGCGGCCAGAGCGGGGTCGCTGACAACGTTGGTCAGCGCCACAATCAGCGAGTCTACCTTGGGGAGAATGGATTTCACTCCGGGCATCAGGTCTTCCGAAAGGCCGTCGACCAGGCCGGCATCCTTTTTCGATTCGAGGGTGGAACCTTTGGCCAGATAGTCGTGGGTTTTGGGGATTTCGAGGGTAATCGAAGCAGTTCCGAGCAGGTCGGTGGTCAGAACTGCAACGGTGCCTTCGGTTACTTTGAGGTCGGCATCAAGAGCTAACTCGACCTGCACATGGCCGGGGTCGTTATAGAGATAGTTCATTTCGCGAACCTGGCCAACCTTGAAGCCGTTGGCATTCACCGGCGCCGACACGGCCAGGCCGGTAACATCGTCGTAGACCGTAAAGTAATAGTTCGACGTATGGAACAGGTTGATACCCTTCAGGTAGTTGATTCCGAAAACGAGAATTGCGAGTGCAACGACTGCCGAAATGCCGATCACGGCTAATTTTTTACGGTTCTGCATATCTTTTGGATTTTCAATGTTGTCAGTTTATTCTTTGGCCGTTTTGCCACTTTATTATAAACGCCTGGGGGAAGGCGGCGCGCAGGTGCTGGCGGGCGTAGCGCTCGGCTTCGCCGTCGGTTTCAAAGTCGCCGCCGGCAGTGTATTTAAACCAGCCGCCCTGTTGGTATTCTTCAACCTTTTCAACTCCCTTGAACTTGGGGGAATCGGCGGGAATGGCCGAGGCGGAGGCGAGGATTTGGATGCGATAGGTTAGCTTCTCGGAGTCATCGGAGCTATTGGAGTTATCAGAG
>CAZDVP010000083.1:0-8409 GCA_964508865.1 uncultured Bacteroides sp.
GGTCGCCCATTTGCAGGCGCAGGCCGGCGGAGGCGAGCAGGTCAACGCCGCCGCGATTAACTCGGGTAGCGTTGAGCTGATAGGCGCTGTGGAGGTGTAACTGACCAAGGGTCATGCCGTTATATTTAGGCTGGGTCAGCACTATGCGGCGGCTAACAACCTGGCTGGGAGTATCTTCCCATTCCATGTCGATTTGCGGGCCAAGCATGGCGCTGAAGGCCAGTTCGTCTTGCGCCGACATGATAACCTTGACCTTGTCGCCCACATGAACCTGGGTCTGCGAGGTGGGAATCACAACTTCATTATAGGCATTGAGCAGGCGGGAGATAACGAAGTCGCAGTGGATAACGTCGTGGAGCTGCTTGAGGGTCAAGCCGTTGACGCGCTCGTTCGTAACCTCGAAACTTACCTTTGCGGGAGCCTGCTGCTCGGCTGCGGCCTCGTCGTCGAGCTTTTTGATTTCATCGGCAATATTGATGCGGAAAACCTTGCGCAGAATCAGCATCGAGGCGATGATGCCTACAACACCCAGCGGATAGGCCGCTGCATAGCCCATGGCCATAGTGTCGGCCGCTCCTGGCTGAGTGGCGGCCTGCTGCGCGGCAGCAAGGCCGGGGGTATTGGTTACCGCACCGCTCAGAACGCCAACAATCGCCGCCGGCGACGTGAAGTCGCGGTTAAGCAGATAGATAACAACAGCGATGCCGACGTTGAGCGCGACTATGCACACCGCTAATATATTAAGCCGGACGCCTCCTTTTTTAAACGACGAAAAGAACGCCGGCCCAACTTGCAGGCCTATGGCGAAAATAAACAGTATCAGCCCGAATTCGCGAATGAACTTGAGCACTTCGCCGTCAACTATATACCCGAAATGCCCCATCAGGATTCCGACGAACAGAACAAAAGTTACGCCCAGCGAAATGCCGGCGATTTTGATTTTGCCCAGATAGATGCCGGCGGCTATCACGAACGAATAGAGCACCAGCGTTGCGGCCAGAGAGGAATTGCCGGGCGAGAGCAGTTGAAGGATTGCGTCCATATGAATGATTTACGATAGATTATACTTTGAATTGAGTTCGTCGAGCTCCATTTGGGCCAGTTCCCAGACGCTCATGGCGTTGTCGAGCTTCTTGCCCAGCGCCGCATGGCGGTCATAAATGTCGGGCTCCTGCTCGCCTCCGGCACTGAGTTTGGCTTCCAGGTCGGCGATTTCCGCCTCGATAGCGGCGATTTGCGCTTCGGCATCGGCCACGCTCCGCTTTGCGCGGTTCACTGCGCGGTCGCGCTCTTTTTTCTCCTCATAGGTCAGCTTGCGGGGCGCATTGGCCGGCGTTGCAGTTGCCTCTGCAGCCGCAGCCTTATCTTCCTTCTGAGGGGTAGCGGCAACGGTTCTGGAGCGCTCGAGCTCACGCAACGAGTCGAGTTTTTTCTTCTCCAGAAATTCATATATACCGCCCAGACACTCGCGCACCCGGCCGCCGCCGAATTCATAGACCTTTTCAACGAGTCCGTCGAGAAATTCGCGGTCGTGGCTAACAACGATAACCGTGCCGTCGAACTCCTTGATAGCCTGCTTGAGAATATCTTTGGTGGCCATGTCGAGGTGGTTTGTCGGTTCGTCGAGAATCAGCAGGTTCACCGGCTCCAACAGCAGCCGAATCATTGCCAGACGCGTTTTTTCGCCGCCGCTGAGAACTTTAACCTTCTTGTCCGACGCCTCGCCGCCAAACATAAAGGCGCCGAGAATGTCGCGGATTTTGGTGCGTATGTCGCCAACGGCCACGCGGTCTATCGTGTCGAACACCGTCAGATCCTCGTCGAGCAGTTGCGCCTGGTTTTGGGCGAAATAACCGATTTTAACGTTGTGGCCGATGCGCAGCGAGCCGTCGAACGGAATCTCGCCCATTATGCACTTGACCAACGTTGACTTGCCCTCGCCGTTCTTGCCCACGAAGGCTACCTTTTCGCCACGCTTAATGGTAAACGTCGCATCCGAAAAAACCTGATGGTCGCCATAGCGCTTGCCAACGGCGTCGGCAATCACCGGATAGTCGCCCGAACGCGGAGCCGGCGGAAAGCGCAGATTCAGGTGCGAGGTGTCGACCTCGTCAACCTCTATGCGCTCGATTTTTGCCAGCTGCTTCATGCGGCTCTGCACCTGCACGGCCTTGGTGGCCTTGTAGCGGAAGCGCTCAATAAACTCTTCGGTGTCGGCAATCTGCTTCTGCTGGTTCAGATAGGCGCGCATCTGCTGCTCTATGCGTTCGCGGTGGAGCTCAACATATTTCGAGTAGTTAACGGCGTAGTCATATATCTTGCCGAGCGATATTTCTATGGTGCGGTTCGTAACGTTGTCGATAAACGCACGGTCGTGGCTGACCAGAACCACCGCGCCGGCCTTTTGAATCAAAAAATTCTCGAGCCACTGAATCGACTCAATATCCAGGTGGTTGGTCGGTTCGTCAAGCAGCAAAACGTCGGGCCGCTGCAGCAGAATCTTAGCCAGCTCTATGCGCATGCGCCAGCCGCCGGAAAACTCGCTGGTGGGCCGGTCGAAATCCGCGCGCGAAAAACCAAGGCCAATGAGCGTTTTCTCAATCTCAGCCTCGCCGCCGCTGCCATCCTCCATTGCCAGGCGCTCGGTCATGGTCGTTACCCGGTCAATCAGCTCCGCATACGAGTCCGACTCATAGTCGGTCCGCTCGGCCAGCTCGGCATTGAGCGCATCGAGCCGCTGCTGCATTTCCTTAATGCGGCCAAAAGCCTTGCGCGCCTCGTCGGCAACCGAGCAGTTGTCTTCGGTCGTCATGTGCTGAGGCAGATAGCCTATCGTAACGCCCGACGGCACATCAACGTGGCCGGAGCTGGGACGCTGCAATCCGGCAATGATTTTGAGCATCGTAGACTTTCCCGCGCCATTTTTCCCCACCAGCGCTATGCGGTCGCGGCGGTTAATGACGTAGTTGATATTATCGAGCAGCTTTTTTGCGCTGAATTCAACCGAAAGGTTACGTATGGCAATCATTACGAGCGCAAAGTTACGCAAAATTCCGCAATTCTAAAGGAATTTTTAACGGGATTTTAACGTATGGCCGCCTAACATTTCGGCCCGTCGGGGTGTTCTAATAACAGCTATTGAAAATATGCGATCCAAGAAATGCATCCCTCGTCCTCTGTTACTGAGTTGAGAAACTGGGTGCAGAGGCTCTCATAAATAAATAGTTGAAACGTGAGGGGAGGGGCGTCGGACCAAAAATCCGCGCCCTTCCTTTTTTATTTCGAGATTTTTTAGCTATATTTGCGCTCATGAAAGGAACTAAAAATAAACCCTACTCGATAATCGCATCCGCTTCAAGAATTTGTTGCGACTCTTCGGCTGCGTCCGGCCCCTTCATCAAACTGAAGGCGCTGACTCCCGACGAGCAGCAGAATCTGCGGATACCATCTTATCAGTATCTTCTTCCATGAATCATCCCCTCGGTTATTACAAACCCTCTTTTATAATGCGAAGCAAGGACATCGGTTCTCTTCGCATTCTTGATTTATGGACATTCCGCTCCGCCAAAAGCAACAAACGCTACATTGTTGAGGTGGAAAACTTCGACAACGAATTCTACGGAATCAAATTCTACTGGAAAGGCGTTGAAAAGAGCAGTAACCGCTATTCAATGCTGACCAACGACTTTGAGCCGCGAACCATTATCCGCTCCTGTGTCGAAGTCATGCTGAAGTATTATTTTAAAAACCCGCAGGCTTCATTCGGATTTGTTGCCGCCCCGGATCTGGAGCCGGACATTCGCGGCAAAAAGATCAACGCAGATAGTGGCAGCCGCCGATTCCGATTTTATCGCAGAATGATGGTCAACTTATTTGGTCCGGAAACCTTCTATCAAGTTTCCGATACATCAAACACCATTTATCTTCTGGTCAACAAACAGCGGCTCGACAGCGGGGCCATTTCATTCAAAGCCATTGAAACCTACATCAACCGAATGTATATAGGCGACTACATCGTTGACGAATAATTGCGGGTGCCGAAGGCATCCCAAAAGCTACATTAAATTTGGTGGGTTTGGGGAAAAGTGGTAACTTTGCGGTAGGAATAAAGAAAATGACTTTGCACTTATGGAAAAAATAATCCTTACGGGCGACCGCCCGACCGGCAAACTCCACCTGGGCCACTTCGTTGGCTCGCTGCGCCGCCGCGTGGAGTTGCAGAACACCGGCGATTTCTCCAAAATTTTCGTCATGATTGCCGATGCCCAGGCCCTGACCGACAACGCCGACAATCCCGAAAAGGTGCGCCAGAACGTAATCGAAGTGGCGCTGGACTATCTGTCGGTAGGCATCGACCCGACCAAGACCACTATTTTCATTCAAACCCAGGTGCCCGAGCTCTGCGAGCTGGCATTCTACTATATGAACCTCGTAACGGTTAGCCGCGTTCAGCGCAACCCAACGGTGAAAACCGAAATCAAGATGCGCAACTTCGAGCAATCGATTCCGGTCGGCTTTTTCTGCTATCCGGTCAGCCAGGCTTCGGACATTACCGCCTTCAAGGCCACCACAGTGCCCGTTGGCGAAGACCAGGCTCCGATGATTGAGCTCACCCGCGAAATAGTTAACCGCTTCAACAACATCTACGGCCCCACGCTGGTCGAGCCCGAAATCCTGCTGCCCGACAATGCCGCATGTATGCGCCTGCCCGGAACCGACGGCAAAGCCAAAATGAGCAAGAGCCTCGGCAACTGCATCTACCTTTCCGATACCCCCAAGGAGGTCAAGAAAAAGGTCAACAGCATGTATACCGACCCGGAGCACCTGACCATCGATTCGCCCGGACACCTCGAAGGCAACGCGCCGTTCATCTATCTCGACGCATTCTGCCGTGACGAGCATTTTGCCAAATACCTGCCCGACTATGCCAACCTCGACGAGATGAAGGCCCACTACACCCGCGGCGGCCTCGGCGACGGAACGGTCAAGAAGCTGCTAATCAACATTCTCGAAGAAATGCTCGAACCGATTCGCGAGCGCCGCAAATACTACGAGCAGAACATTCCCGAGGTCTACGAAATTCTGCGCCAAGGCTCGGAAGTTGCCCGCCAGACGGCCGCACAAACTCTTGAAGAAGTTCGCAACGCAATGCGCATTAACTACTTCAACGATGCGGCGCTGATTGAAGAGCAGGCTGCCCGCTATCGCAAATAACCCGACTCGAGGGGGAGCGCCGCTCCCCCTCACCTTATTTTTTCTGACGCAAGGAGTAGGTGCGCTCGCGAAGAAAGGCCCCCAGTGTTTCGGCCGATTCGCGATAGGGCATCTGCTCCTCGAGCGTTATGGGGTTGCCGATGGTCACGTGGATTTCCTCGCCGCACTTTTTCACCACCTCGCGCGGAAGCAGCAAAGTGCGCAACGGCCAGCACAGTTTGCCGGCAACATTGAAAATCATTGAGTTCGACCCCTGGAAGAAAATCGGGATTACGGGCACCTTTGCGCGATAAATCAGCTGAAGCACCGAGTCCTGCCAGGGGCGGTCCTCCAGACGGCCGCGCCAGTCAATCTTGCTCATGGCGCCGGCGGGGAAGAAGCCCAGAGGCTTGCCCTCCTTGAGCTGGCGCAGACAGGCGCGGATGCCGTTGACCGACACTGCGCGCTTGGCCGGGTCGGTGTGGGCCATCGGGTCAACCGCTATGAAGTTCGGGCGCATGGCCCCGATGCGGTTCAGAATCATGTTGACCATCACCTTGAAGTCGGGCCGCTTTTCGCCGATGAGCGAAATCAGCGCTATGCCGTCGACCGCGCCGAAAGGATGATTGCTGACCGTTATGAACGCGCCCTCGGGCAGGTGGTCGAGAACCTGAGCGTTGTCGACCTTCAGCGTCGAGCCGAAGGCTTCGGTTATCAGGCGCGTCGCGGCCCGCGGGCCGGGAGTGTCGCAAACCTTGGCGTGAAAATCATTGACCGCATCCATTCTAACCCAATGAATGAGCCGTTTGGCCAGCTTCGGATGTTTGCGAAGCTGCGGAACCATCTGCATCAGGTCGTCGGCGTTGATAACGTCGGGGCGGATATATTCTTCCTGATTATTCTCAGTCATTGCGGGCACTCCTTTCCTGATAGAGTTTTGGCAGCGGCGAACCGAAGGCCTCTTCGTGGCGCCGGCGGTTGCGCAGCGCGTCGATGGCCATATAAATTGCCTGGCGCATGGATTGAGCGTCGGCCTCGTTCCGGCCGGCAATATCGAAGGCGGTGCCATGGTCGGGCGACGTGCGAACGTAGGGCAGACCGGCAGTGAAGTTCACGCCCTGATTGCCGCAAAGAGCCTTGAAGGGAATCAGCCCTTGGTCGTGATACATTGCCAGCACGCCGTCGAACCGCAAATGGTGGGCCGCGCCGAAGAAGCCGTCGGCGCTATAAGGGCCGAATGCCTGCACGCGCAGATTGCGTGCCTCGGCAATGGCCGGCTCTATGATGTCGGCCTCCTCCTTACCCAACAGTCCGCCGTCGCCGGCGTGGGGATTGAGCGCCAGAACCGCAATGCGCGGCGAGTGAACGCCAAAATCGCGCATCAGCGAACGGTTGAACTCCTCCAGCCGGCTGACCAGCAGCTCGGTCGAGAGTTTTTCGGCCACCTTTGCCAGCGGCATATGTATGGTTGCCAGCGCAACTCGCAGGCCATTGTCGGCCGCCATAATCATCAGCGCACGGTCATTGCCCTGCTTGCCCAGCGATGCTTCGAGATACTCCGTGTGGCCGGGGAAGTGAAACTCCGCCGACTGCACGTTCTCCTTGTTGATTGGAGCGGTGACCAGCACGTCGATTTCGCCGGCCTTCAGGTCGGCCACTGCGCGCTCCAGAGCGGCGCGCGCGGCCTTGCCGGCGGCTTCGGTGTTCTTGCCCGGTTCAATGGGTTCATCGTCGCCAACAACGTTTATGAAATTCAGCGCATCATCCTTTGCGTTGAGCGCCCGCTCGGGGCGGTGAACCGCAACCTGCGGCAGGTCGAGCATCTTGCGGTAGTGCGAGGCTATGCGCTGCGAGCCATAAACCACCGGCGTGCAGAGCTCAAACATCTGAGGGTCCTCGAAGGCCTTGAGAATAACCTCGTAGCCAACGCCATTATAATCGCCGTGGGTAATTCCCACTTTTATCTTTGCATTTTCCATTGGTTTCATTAAACTTTCCGCAAATTTACGCAAATTTTCGCTCACCTGCAAAACAAAGTCAGGGGCCGCGTCGATTCCGACGCAGCCCCCGGGTGGATTTCGGTTTGTCTAAGCTGATTATGCTTCGGCAACTTCGGCAACCACTTCAACGGGAACCTGAGCGGTAACGTCCTTGTGGAAGCGGATGGTTGCGGTGTAGCTGCCCAGCTCCTTAATGGTGGCGTTGAGCGAAATAATCTTGCGGTCAACTTCGTGGCCGAGCTTCTGCAGAGCTTCAGCAACCGAAGCGGCATTCACTGCGCCATAAATGGTGCCCGATTCGGCAACCTTGGCGGCAATGGTCAGGGCAACGCCTTCCAGAGCGGCGGCAGCCTGTTCGGCGGCAGCCTTGATGGCGGCGAGCTTGTGGGCGCGCTGGCGCTGGTTTTCAGCCAGAACCTTCAGAGCAGATTCGGTGGCGATAACAGCCTTGCGCTGCGGAATCAGGTAGTTGCGGCCATAGCCGGACTTAACCTCAACAACGTCGTCTTTATATCCCAGATTGGGGACATCTTCAATAAGAATCAGTTTCATAGCTTAATTTGTCTCCTTTGTGGGTTATAATTATTTCATAAGGTCAGTAACGTAGGGCAGCAGAGCCAGGTGGCGGGCGCGCTTAACGGCCTGAGCCACGCGACGCTGGAACTTCAGCGAAGTGCCGGTGATGCGGCGGGGAAGCAGTTTGCCCTGCTCGTTGAGGAACTTTTTCAGGAATTCGGGGTCCTTATAGTCAACATACTTGATGCCGCTGCGTTTGAAACGACAATATTTCTTTTTGGTCTTATCCACGTTGGTGGTGGCCAGATAGCGGATTTCGGAATTTGCTTGTGCCATAATTTTTATTCGTCGGGATTATTCGGCAGCGGGGGCCTGTTCAACGGGAGCCTGAGCGGCGTTGGCGCGGCGTGCGCGACGCTTGTCGGCATATTCTTTAGCATACTTGTCGAGACGGAAAGTCAGGAAACGCATAACGTTTTCGTCGCGGCGATAAGCGGTTTCGAGCTTTTTAACGATAGTCGGGTCGGCATCGAATTCTACCAGATTGTAGTAGCCGGTCGACTTTTTGTCGATGGGGTAAGCGAGCTTACGCAGGCCCCAGTTTTCTTCGTTCACGATTGCTGCGCCGTTGTCGGTCAGCTCCTTGGTGAACTTGTCTACCGCTTCCTTTGCCTGGGCGTCAGACAAAACGGGAGTCAGA
>CAZDVP010000084.1:0-8403 GCA_964508865.1 uncultured Bacteroides sp.
TTAGCGGTAACGTTAGCCGTTCGTTCGACATCAACCCCTTCAGCTACGCCCTGAACACCTCGCGCACAACCGACCCCACCACTCGCTTGACCCGCAACTACGCCGACTTCAACATTTTCGACGAACTCGACAATAACTATATCACCAACGAAATGGTCGACGTCAAGTTCCAGGGCGACATCGAGTATAAGCCCATCGTC
Source organism: uncultured Bacteroides sp. (assembly GCA_964508865.1). Taxonomy (GTDB): domain Bacteria; phylum Bacteroidota; class Bacteroidia; order Bacteroidales; family Muribaculaceae; genus UBA3263. The sequence continues at coordinate 201 of CAZDVP010000084.1, forward strand.
GGTCTTACTCTTAAAGCCATCGGTTCGTTCCGCTACTCCTCGACCCAGCAGGAACACTATGTTACCGACCGCTCCAACCAGGCCGAAGCCTATCGCGCCGGTATCAGCCCCGAAAATGCAACCATCCGCGACAGTAACCCCTACCTCTATCGCGATCCCGATGATCCCGCATCGCTGCCTCAGACCGTGCTCCCCAAGGGCGGTATTCTCTACCACACCCTCTATGGCCTGCAGCAGCTCGACTTCCGCGCCAGTGCCAACTACACCAAGGACATTGCCGGCAAGTATCTGGTAAACGTTCTGGCCGGCTACGACGCCTCCAAAGTCGACCGCCACACCGAAGCCTTCCAGGGCTGGGGCATGTGTTACGACAACGGTAACCTTCCCTTCTACGACTGGCGCCTGTTCAAGCAGATGACCGAAGAAAACTCGGTTTACTACAGTGACCAGCGCACCGCAACCCGCTCTATGGCCGGTTATGGCATGGCTTCGTTCATGTACGACAACCGCTACATCGTTAACGGCACCTTCCGCTACGAAGGCTCCAACAAGCTCGGCAAAGCCAAGAAGAGCCGCTGGCTCCCCACCTGGAACGTTTCGGGCGCATGGAACGCCGACGCCGAAAGCTGGTTTGCCAACCCCGTGCTCGCAACCGCCAAGCTCCGCGCAGGCTACTCGCTGACCGCCGACGCAGGTCCGGCCAACATCTCGAACGCTCTGGCCATTTACTATCCCGAACGCCCCTGGCGTCAGGACACCGAAGCCTACGAGCAGGCCCTGATTCTTTCGCGTCTGGGCAACTCGGAGCTCACCTACGAAAAGAAGCACGAGCTCAACATCGGTGCTGACCTCGGTTTCCTCAACAACCGCATCAACCTGGTGTTCGACTGGTTCACCCGCAAAAACTTCGATCTGATCGGCTATGTCTACACTCAGGGCGTTGGCGGCGAAATCGGCAAATGGGCCAACGTGGCTTCGATGAAGAGCCATGGCGTTGAGCTCACCCTGTCGACCATCAACATCATGGCCCGCGACTGGAAGTGGACCTCCGACTTCACCTTCGCCTACAATAACGTTAAGATCACCGACCTGAAATCTCGCTCGCGTGTAATCGACCTGGTTCAGGGCACCGGTTTCGCTCTCGAAGGCTATCCCGTCCGCTCGGTGTTCTCGATTCCTTTCGTAGGCCTGACTGAAGACGGTCTGCCCATCGTGATCAACGAACACGGCGAAGAAACCACCACCGACATCAACTTCCAGGAATGGGACAAACTCGGCTTCCTGAAATATGAAGGCCCCGTCGACGCTCCCTACACCGGCGGCTTCAACAACTCCGTTAGCTGGAAGAACCTGAGCCTTAACGTGTTCTTCACCTATGCCTTCGGCTCGGTTGTTCGTCTGGATCCGACTTTCTCGGTGGCCTACTCCGACCTCGACGCTATGCCTCGCGAATTCATGGACCGCTGGGTGCAGCCCGGCGATGAAAAGGTGACCAACGTGCCCGCCATCGCTTCTGCCCGCCAGTACCATAACAACAAAGATATCCGCTACGGCTACAACGCCTATAACTACTCCGACGCCCGCGTGGCCAAAGGCGACTTTATCCGCCTGAAGGAAGTGGCTCTGACCTGGTCCTTCCCCAAACGCTGGACCAACGCCCTGCGAATCAACACTGCTTCAGTCAAACTCGCAGCAACCGACCTCTGGCTCTGCTACTCCGACAAGAAGCTCCAGGGCCAGGATCCCGAGTTCGTCAACGCCGGCGGTGTTGCCAACCCCAACCCCAAGCAGTTTACTTTCACTCTCCGTTTCGGACTTTAATCCACTTGCCAAGCAACAATGAATACGAAGAAATATATATATGGTGCCGCAGCTTTGGCTGCAACTGCCCTCTCCTCTTGCTCGGGATTTCTCGACACTCCCACCGACACTCGTGTTGACCTGGTCAACACCGAGCAGGTGCAGATGCTGATGAACGCCGCTTATCCCATGGCCAACTATGCCTGGCCTTGCGAAATCATGAGCGACAACATCGAGGACAACAACGCCCCCGAAGGCGAAGGCTCGCAGGGTATCCACTATAACCTGAGCGCCTACGACCGTGGCGACGACGAAATGTATCGCTGGGAAGTATGCGTGAGCAACACCGACACCGACTCGCCCTCCAACATCTGGGAAGGCTTCTATAACTCAACCGCTGTTGCCAACGCGGTTATGGAAAAGCTCGACCAGTGGCGCGAGGAAAACGGCGGACTTGACCGCACCCAAACCGCAATCTACGCCGAAGCCCAGGTGCTCCGTGCTTTCAACCACTTCATTCTGGCTCAGGTGTTCTGCATGCCCTACGGTGCCAACAACGACACTGAACTCGGCATTCCCTACATCACCAAGCCCGAAACTACGGTTAAGCCTCACTATGAGCGCGGCACCCTGGCCCAGACCTACAAGATGATTGAGAAAGACCTCACCGAGGGCCTCGAAAATCTGAACAACGGCATCTACGACGTGCCCAAGTATCACTTCAATACTCAGGCCGCCAACGCCTTTGCCGCCCGCTATTATCTCTATACCCGCCAGTATAAAAAGTGCATCGAAGCGTGCAACAACGTTTTCGGTGGCGAAGGAGCCGACGTTACCCCTTATCTGAGCAAAATCTGGTCTACTCTCGACACCTACTCCTATATCAGCGACTTTGGCCGCTACCAGAACAACATCGATAAGCAGTGGAACTTCCTGCTCTATCCGACCCACTCGATTCTTCTGCGCCGCTATTCAGGCAAACGCCGCTATTCGCTGATTCGCGATGCGTTGAATGCAACCGTTCACGGTTCTTCGCCAGTTTGGGGCACTTTCCGCTGGACTTCCGGTTCCGGTAAGAATAAAAAGAGCTTCACCATGCACCCCTGCTTTAACGGCATCTGCATCACCAACGGCGGACAGGAGTATGGCTTCGGTATGTGTGCCAACATGGCCGAGCAGTTTGAATATACCGACAAAATCGCCGGTATCGGCTACGCCCACATCACCCGTCGCGAATTCGGCGGCGAAGAAGTGCTGCTGACCCGCGCTGAAGCCCGCCTGTTCCTCGGCGACATCGATGGCGCTATCGCTGACCTCGACGCTTGGGAAAAGCCCCGCCGCAACTGCCCCGGTGCATCCGGTTATGAAGATAAATTTCAGGACTTCAGCCGCAAGAACATAGTTGAGTTCTATAGCCTCGAAGATCCCGGCTACGGCATTGTTAAGCCTATCAATATTGATCAGGTTTGTCCTGAAAGCGATGCAACCGCAAGCGTTGACGAAATTATGCCCTATCTGCAGTGCATCCAGCATATGCGCCGCATTGAAACCATCCACACCGGCCTGCGCTGGTTCGACATCAAGCGCCTGGGCATTGAATTCGACCGCAAGATCGGCAATGACGTTGCTCCCGACTATCACACCGTTGACCGCCTGACTCTCAGCGACCCTCGCCGCGCAATTCAGATTCCTGCCGAAGTAGGCGCCGCCGGTCTGCAGTCCAACCCCCGTCCCACCGACAATAAGACTCAGTCATCGAGCGAAAATGTTATGATTACTGCTGATCAGACTATTTAACCCATCTTAAAACTGACTTCACAACATGAAACTTCATAAATATATCCTCATGGCGGTTGCCGGATTGGCTCTGGCTTCCTGCTCCGAAGAGAAACTCGGCCCCTCGATTTTCCCTGACGACAATCCTCCCGCCGACCCCAACGGTTATAGCTACAAGTTCGACAAGTGGGTAGAGAAGAACTTCCTTCTCCCCTACAACCTCGATTTCAAATATAAGATGGAAGACGTTGAATCGAGCATGGACTATAACCTGGTGCCCGCAACCTTTGAGAACGCACGCGACCTCTGCCTGCTGACCAAATATCTCTGGTTCGACACCTATGCAGAACATTGCGGCGAAGACTTCTTGAAAACCTACGGCCCCCGCATCCTTCACCTGATCGGTTCTCCCGCCTATAACCCCACCAGCGGCACCGAAATTCTCGGTCTGGCCGAAGGCGGTCTGAAAGTGAGCCTCTTTAAGGTTAACGAAATTCAGCTCAACAACGTTAACCAGCTCAATGAATACTACTTCCGCACCATGCACCATGAGTTCGGCCACATCCTCCACCAGACCCGCACTTATCCCAAGGAGTTCGACCTGATCAGCGCCGGCCGCTATGATGCATCTTCCTGGCAGAACAAGCCTATTGGTCTGCAGGCTTCGCAGGGCTTCATTACTCCCTATTCTTCTTGTGAAGGCCGTGAAGACTTTGCCGAAACAATTGCAAACTACCTGACACGTAATGACGAAGCCGATGAACTTATCATGTGGATGGCCGACCACGGCTGGACCAATGGCCTGGCTGAGGATGCAGCCGATAAGGAAGACGCTCCCTACTACTGCTACTATTATCTCAAGGATCAGTCAAAGCCCGATGAAAAGACCTATATCATGACTTCGGTTGAAAAAGACGGCAACTTCCGACCGGCGATTATGGGCACTCGTGGCGAAGTGCTTGAAACAGTTGCAGCTGTTGAGGCCTATATTGAGCGTATGAATGCCTCCACCCCCGGCGGTATCTTCCCCGTTGAGGATGCCGACAAGGTTGACGGCCGCGCTGTTATCGAGCAGAAACGTTCAATAGTGCGCAGCTGGTTCAAAGACACCTGGAAACTTGATTTCGACGAATTGCGCAAAATCGTTCAGCGCCGCCAAGTTGAATATGTTGACGCTCTCGAAGCTCTTCGCGCCGAAGTTGAAGCAACTGAATAAACATTGAAAATAATTACTAATTACAAATTTATAATTACTAATTATGAAAAAATATATAGTCCTCCCGGCCCTGGCTGCTGCTCTTGCCTTTGGCTCCTGCAGCAACGACGACCAGCGAATCTTCAATGAGTCGGCTGCCGACCGCCTGGAAAACAGCAAAAACGACAACTTCAACGCTCTGACTGCCGACGGTGGCAAATGGGCTCTTGAATATTTCTCGAACACCGAAGAACCCGGCTACCTTTTTGTGGTTGAGTTCCGCCCCGACAAGTCGGTGACTTTCACCACTGACCATAAGTGGATTGGCGGCGCTGAAAAGTCCGAAACCTCTATGTTCGATGTTATAACCGACAATGGTATTGTTCTAACATTCAATACCTATAATAATCTTTTTCACGTGTTCTCGGATCCCGCAGACATTACCGGCGACAATGCTCCCACCAACAATGGTGAGGATATTGACGAAACCGGCTATGGTCATGAAGGAGATTATGAGTTCATGATGATGGAAAACGACGGTAAGAGCATTCGCCTGCGTGGCAAAAAATATGCAATCAACGCCTACCTGCGTCGTCTGCCTGCCGATACCGACGCGTCGGCTTATCTGGCTGCTGCACGCAAACTGCGTAATCAGTTCGACTCCAAGCGTTTCCCGACCTATACTATGACGGAAACCGCCACCGGCGAAACCTACGACATTACCGGTCTGGCTGCAGGCATCGTTTCCTGTATGCCCACTAATTCTTCAAATCCCTTTGCCCAGACAGAAACCAAGTCGGTTATCTACACTGAATCAGGTATGCGTCCGATTTCAACATTTGACTGCATCCGTCGTAATAACTCTCACTTTACGATTAGCGAATTCACTTGGGCTGACGATGGTGCACTCGTTGCTCCCGGCTTCAGAATCACTGCTCCTTTGGCCTCTGCTACGGCAGTTCGCAAGGATTTGACGTTCAATGTTGACATGACTTCCCTTTCGGAGCCGCTTCAGAAGGCTTTGGAGGATGCCAATGCAGAAATCGTTGCAACGAAGAACACAATCTTCGGACGTAATCCGAAAATATCGGCTATTACACTCGGCTACGATACTGACCTGATGACCAGCCGCGTAATGTATGGCGTGTCGACTAAGATAGGTTCTATCAAATACACTTTGTTCGGTAACATCGAAACGATCGATAATTCTGCCGTTAAGAGCGAATTCACCACCGAAGACGAAGCTATTCAGGTTTATCTCAGCAAGCTCTCGCCTAAGACAGTTGAGTTCCTCCACCTTTTCTCCGGCGAATTTGAAGTTGTTAACGACGGACCCTTCTCGCCCGCGCTGATTCATTTCGTTAATAAAGCTGATTCTTCGATTTCGTTCGACGTTAACGTGAAATAATTTTCCCGGCACTGAAGAAGCGCAATGGCGCTTCTTCAGCCGGCCTATTTTTTTGACATATTCTTTCTAACCCAATTTTTATATTTTATCACTTATGAAAAAGATTACTCTTTTTGCTGTTGCTGCCTTGGCAGCATCACAGGCTTTTGCTGCTCAGCCCGTTGGCGCTGATCAGATTAAGGCCCAGACTTCTCGCCAGTCGATGAAGGCTGTTGAAGCAACCCGCTCTGCAATCGTGACCAACGGTGTTGCAAGCCGTGCTGATGAGGTTGTACCCGCTTCTCTGCCTACCTACGTTGCTCGCGAAACATTCTACATTGGTCTGTCGCGTGACTGGTGGGGCTACGATAAAGCTATTGGCTTTGCTCCTGCCAAGGGTACCTTGAAGTTCACCAATCTTTCCGAAAACAAAGAAGCTGCTGCCTGGAGCGCCTACTCCAAATATTTCGGTTCTCAGATTGAGGAAGCCGACATTGAAAGCACCGACATTGATTGGGTAATCACCACTTCTCCCGCAATGCGTTATGAAGACGTTACTCTCGTAACCAACGGCACTACCTATTGCGACTCCGTTGCTGCATACTATGCCGGCGACCCCGCATTCTGGGGCTTTGACAAAGCTGAAGAGGGCGAAGATCCTACTCCCGATGAAGTTTATGGTGTGAGCCCCAACGCTTTCCGCGATGGCCGTGGCTCGCTCTCTATGACCAAAATCAATAAGAAACCTTCTCTCGCCGACCGTCAGAACTATGATTCAAACGGCGTTTACACCGGCTGGGCAACCGTTGCTGACTTCAAGGAACTTGTTGACGTTAAGGTCACCGGCTATGGCTTCATCCTTCCTCAGACCGGTAGCCCCTACCTGCTTTCGAGCATGTATCTGCCTATTCAGTTTGTAACATCTGAAGAAGTTACCCTCGTTGCTAATGTATATGCCGCTGATGCCGAAGGCAATCCCACCGACAAACTTCTCGGTAAGGGTACTGCCATTATTCCTGCCGGCAACACCGAGGTTATGGAACCCGAATCCGGCGCCTATATGCTCAGCATCAACCTCAGCGCGGTGAATGAGTATAATCTTTCGACCGGTTCGCCCATCGCTGTTTACCAGCCCGTTTATATTTCGCTGAGCGGCGTTGATAACGATGCTGTCACCTCTTTCAACCTCTCGATTCAGATGGGCCCCCGCGGTCCTGAAGCTGATGAAGCTTGGCGTGGCCAGTACTACAAAGACCTCTATGCATACCACACCAAAGTTGAATTCTCTGCTCAGGATGCCAACGGCGAAGCTGTAGAACTTATTTCCCGCATTCCCTGGGTTGTTGGTTTCGTTGGTGCTGAATACGATGGCTGGTGGTACTTCCCCACTGATTACTTTGCATTCTACAACATCACCTATCCTTACGTTAACAATGCTGTCATCGGCGAAGAAGGCTTTGACTACGAGGCTCCCGTTGAAGGTGGTGATGAAGTGTTCGTGATCGACTCGAACCTCGATATCACCCAGCTCTACGATGATATGCTTATCGACGACGACAACGACACCGACTGGATTGAACTTAAGTTTGGCACCTACGACAGTGGTAGCCACGTGTTTAGCGCTGTTCAGGTAACTGCAGCTCCCCTTCCCGAAGGTGTTGAAGGCCGCAAAGCTACCATCCACTTCACCGGCTATGCTTGCGACTTCGAAATCAACGTAACTCAGGGTGATCCGAACGCTTCGATCAGCTCGATTGTTGCTAACAAGGCTGCTGAAGGCAAGGTGTTTGACCTGCAGGGTCGCGCTGTTAAGAATGCCACCAAGGGCATCTACATCGTTGACGGCGTTAAGACTATTCTGAAATAATTCTCCCCCATATATTACTGTATCACCTGCGAGGGCGCACTCCGTTGAGGAGCGCGCCCTTGACTTTTCGCGGCCCGAAGCCCCTCCCCATCCCTCCCCTCATGGGAGGGAGCCCGATGACGCGGAGGAGGCTTATCACCCGCAGCGCGGGTGGTAGCACAATAGCCTATGGTTGAGC
>CAZDVP010000085.1:0-8379 GCA_964508865.1 uncultured Bacteroides sp.
ATTATTTGGTGCCGGCTTCGCGGAGGGCGCCGGTCAGAGGGTCGAAAATGGCGTAGCCGGGGGCCTTTTTGTTGGTGAAGAAAGCGGGGTCGAGGCCGAAAACAACGCCGAGCTGGGCAACGTCGAAGGCTGCGGAGCAGAGTGTGCTTCCGCCAAAATCAACCGCGAAGCTGGCCGAGCCGGGAATGCAGTAGGGAACGCCCCCCTTGGGGAAGACTTTTTCAACTCCTTTTTCATTGAGAGGCAGTTTGCCGACGCTCAACACCTTGGTGTTGAGATAAATGGGTGCGCCCGAAAGGTCGTCGGCATCAACAAATCCGCTAATGGCGTTGAGGCGGGCAATAACATGGTCGGCTGCGGGCACTTCGGCCTGCGGAACGTAGGTCAGACGAATGCAGTCGGTAGCGGTCTGGGTGGTTCCGATAAACATTGCCGTCAGCGCTTCTTCCTGAGCCTGAAGGTTCTGGAGAATCAGGGTCAGCGCCTGGCCGTCGGGCATCTGGTCGGCCTGGCCTGTGAGGTAGTCCTGGCGGCTCTGGCGGAGCTGAAGAATCTGGTTGGCGGCGAACTGTGCGCGCTTGGCCAGCGAGGAACCCTGGAGCATCTCTTCGGTCATGGCATAGCGGGCGGCCGGGTCGTCGAGCGGAGTGGCCGACAGGGGCTGCGCCTGAGGCATGGCGGGAGCTTTGGGCGCGACGGGAATCTCATCGGAATTGACAGTCAGCGGATTGCCCATGGCCGACAGGGCCACGAATACGGGCTGGCCGCCTTTGAATTGCATCAGATATTGCTCGGCGCCCGACGGAATATCGGCGCCGGCATAGATTTCGGCACCGGTGAGTTCCCAGCTGACCGAGGGTTTGGCTATGGCCTTGCGGGCCACTTCCGGGCCGAGATAGCGCTCGGCGTAGTTATAGAATTCGCCGGGGGTGCAAACGGTTTTGCGCGCCTGAAGAATGATGTTGACCGTTGTTTGCGGAAGCGAGTAGGCAATGCCGTAATCATTGGCCTTGGTTGCCGAAAGTTTGGTAACGTTTTGAGCAGAAGCGGCAATGGCTCCTGAAAAAAGAAGGGCAAGGATTAACTTTTTCATGATTTTAATAGCCTAAGGATTTGAGGGCGCGACCAATGTTGGCGGCGATATCTGAAGCGGTGACGCCATAGGTTCCGTCGGTTTCGGCAGCGAGTTCGCCGGCCAGGCCATGGATATAAACGCCGAGCAGCGAGGCCACTTCGGGGCTGTAGCCCTGGGCCATGAACGATGCGATAACGCCGGTGAGCACATCGCCGGAGCCGGCGGTTGCCAGGGCCGGGGTGCCCGACGAGTTGAAGTAAACCAGTCCGTCGGGACGCACAATGGCGGTGTAGTGGCCTTTGAGCACGATGATTATGTTGTGCATGCGGGCAACTTCGATTGCCTTGACCAGGCGGGCTTCGCTATTTGGCTGCTGGCCGAAAATGCGGTCGAATTCGCCGGCATGGGGGGTGAGCACCGAGTGCACCGGAACGTGGTTGAGCAGCGTCTGTCGGCGGGCAATGCAGTTGAGCGCGTCGGCATCGAGAACCACCGGTTTGTCGTGGAGCGTAAGGAATTTTTCAAGGGCGTTGGTGGTGGCTTCGGAGGTTCCGATGCCGGGGCCAACGGCAATGGCCGAATAGGGATGCGAGGCGTGGATTTCGCCTATGGTCAGGTCGGAGTTACAGGCGGCAAACATGGCCTCGGGCACCGCCGACTGCACGGCTTCGTAGCCGCAGCGGGGCGAGAACACGGTGACCTTGCCCGCTCCGGCGCGCAAACAGCCGCGGGCGGCAAGAATAGCGGCGCCCATCATGCCATAGCTGCCGGCAACTAAAAGCGCCGAGCCGAAATCGGCCTTCGACGAAAAGGCGGGGCGCGGACGGAGCAGACGCTTGATGTCGGCGCGCTCAATCATGTAGAACGCGGCCTGAGTGCGGCGAATCTCTTTGGGGCTGAGGCCAATGTCGATCGTTTTCCATTCGCCGACTATGGGAGCGTTTTCAGCGAAGAAAAAGGCCAGGTGGGGGAACTGCACACCGAGGGTAACGGTTGCGTGCACCATGTTGCGCGCAACGGCGTTGGGATTCCAGTCGGCAAACATTCCGCTGGGCACATCGATGCTGATAACCGTTGCTCCGCTGTCGGAAATGAACTTTGTCAGCTCGCGGAAGCCGCCGGTCAGCGCCTCGCGCAGGCCGATGCCGAAAAGGCCGTCGACAACAATGTAGTTCTGGTCGAGATGCGGCCGGTTGAACTGCTTGATAACTTCAGTGAAATCCGCATCGGGAAAGGCGCTCAGCAGCTGATCGCGGCAGTTGGCGCAGGCCGGGCTGAGGCGGTCGCCTCCAATGTTGAAGAGAAAAACCTCCGGCTTATAGCCCTGCTCATAGAGCATGAGCGCGGCCATCAGCGCATCGGCGCCGTTGTTGCCGCTGCCGGCAAAAATAGCTATGCGGCTGTTGGCCTTGAGCCGGCTAACCACCTCAACTGCCACTCCTTCGGCCACACGCTCAATGAGCTGAAGAGTGCTAACTCCTTCGTTTTCTATGGTTTTGCGATCAATTTCGCGCACCTGATCGCTGCTGAAAATCTTCATTTCGGTTCAATTTTCCGCAAAGTTAGGAAAAAAAAACGATTTTTCGGCCTACGGTGGGGAATTTTCGTTAACTTTGCGTAACTTTGCACAAAAGTTTAATCACAAATGAGATATTGCGTAATTATGTGTGGCGGCGTAGGTTCGCGTTTCTGGCCGGCCTCACGTCAGAATAAGCCCAAACAGTTTCTTGATTTCATGGGCACGGGGCGCACTCTGCTCCAGATGACTTTCGACAGAATCCTGCCGCTGATTGATGCCGAGCGGATTTTCATTATAACCAACGCCGACTATAAGGACCTGATTCAGCAGCAGCTGCCCGAAGTGCCTGCCAAAAACATTCTTCTGGAGCCGGCGCGCCGCAACACTGCGCCCTGCATTGCATGGGCCGCCAGCCATATTGCCGCGCTCGACCTCGAAGCGTCGATGGTTGTTATGCCCAGCGACCACCTAATAACCCGCGAGCGGGTGTTTCTCGACGCCCTGCGCTCGGCCTTTGAGTTCGCCGAGGCCAACGATGCGCTGCTGACCTTAGGCATCAAGCCCTCGCGCCCCGAAACCGGCTATGGCTACATTCAGCGCGGCCCGGCAGCCCACTCCGTCGGCATTGACCGCGTTAAAACCTTCACCGAAAAACCGAACCTGGAGCTGGCAAAGGTCTTTATGGCCTCGGGCGAGTTTCTCTGGAATGCCGGGGTGTTCATCTGGACCGCCCGCAACCTGCTCAACGGCCTGGCGCAGCATTGCCCCGACATTGCGCAGCGCTTTCAGGCGCCGCAGGGCGTGTTTGCAACCGCGGCTGAACGCGCCTGGATAGAGCGGGAGTTTCCGGCATGTCCGTCGATTTCAATCGACTATGCACTGATGGAAAAGGCCTCGAACGTCTACGTCAAGGAGGTCGACCCGGGCTGGAGCGACCTGGGAACATGGCGCTCGCTCCACGAAGAAGCACCCAAAAACCGCGACGGCAACGTTACCCACGGCTGCTCGGTCCTGAGCTACGAAACCACCGGCACGATTTTCATGGAGAGCACCCCCGGAAAAATCATCGTTGTCGACGGCCTGAAAGACTACGTTGTGGCCGACACCGACAATGTGCTCCTGATTTGCCCCCTGGCCCACGAACAGCAGATTAAACAATACGTCAATGACGTCAACATGACACTCGGCGACAAATACTTATGAACAAGAAAACACTTCTCGGCATTTTAGGCTCGCTGGCGGTTATTGTGGTAGTCAGCCTGGCCTATTTCTATCCCGACGCCTTTGAGGGCAACGTTTTGAACCAACACGACGTGAGCCAGGGCTACGCCATGGGCCATGAGGTTGACCAATACCGCGCCGAAACCGGCCATAAATCGCTCTGGACCAACTCGGCCTTCGGCGGCATGCCAACCTACCAGACGTCGCCCTACTATGCGTCGACCCGCCTCTTTTCATGGATTGGCAAGGTCTACGGCCTGTTCCTGCCCCAGCCGGCCAACCTGCTGGCAATGATGATGATCGGCATGCTGATTCTGCTGCTGGCATTCAAGGTCAAACCCTGGATGGCGCTGACCGGCGCAGTGGCCTGGGGCCTGAGCTCATATTTCGTGATTATCATCGGCGCGGGCCACCTCTGGAAGTTCTATGCGCTGAGCTACATTCCGCCAACTATTGCCGGCCTGGTTATGATCTACAACGGGCGGCGCCTCCTGGGCGCGGCAGTGGCGGCGCTGTTCATGGCCCTGCAGATTGCGGCCAACCACGTTCAGATGAGCTATTATTTCGCATTCGTCATGGCCGCCCTGGTGATTGCCTATGGCGTCAGCGCCCTGCGCGAGAAAAAATTCGGCCGCTGGGGAGTGAACACCGCCATTCTGGCCGGAGCCATGCTGCTGGGCGTTGCGGCAAACGCCCCCACGCTCTACCACACCTATGAATATTCCAAACTCTCGACCCGCGGCGGCCACTCGGAACTCACCTCCGAAACCGACCCGGCCAACTCCACATCGGGCCTCGACCGCGACTATATCACAACCTATTCCTATGGCCGCGGCGAAACGCTCAGCCTGCTGATTCCCGACGTTGTTGGCGGCGCTTCGGCTATGCCTAAAAACGGGCGCGTCGTTGGCCTGACCATGGCCGACACCCCCGAGGGACGCGAGCTGATGACGCGCGACCGCCAAATGACCCTGCTGCAGCTCTTTTCGCCATATTTCGGCGGCGCTGAGGGCACAAACGGCCCGGTCTACGTCGGCGCCATAATCGTTGTGCTCTTCATTTTCGGCTGCATAGTTGTCAAAGGGCCGGTAAAATGGGCCATGCTGGTAATGACGGTGCTGTCAATTCTGCTCGCCCTGGGGCGCAACCTGCAGTGGTTCACCGACTTGTTTATCGACTATATGCCGCTCTACTCGCGCTTCCGCGCCGTTGAGTCGATTCTGGTTATCGCCGAGTTCACCATGCCGGTAATGGCCATTCTGGGCTTGCGCGAATTTTTCTGCGCCGACAACCGCAAGGCGCTCGTCAAGCCGCTGGCGCTCAGCACCGGCATCGGAGTTCTGCTCTGCCTGATTGTGATGATCATGCCGTCGGTTGCCGGCCAGGTGATTCTGGGCGAGCGCGACGTTCAAACTATCGGCCAATATATCGCCGCCGGAGCGCTGCCCCAGGATTTCAACATTGCAATGTATCCGGCCGTGCTCCAGGCCGTTGAATCGATGCGCGAAAGCGCCGTGCGTGCCGACGCCCTCCGCTCGCTGGCATTTATCTGCATTGGCTGTCTGCCGCTGTTTTTCATGGCCCGCGGCTCGCTCAAACCGGCTGCCGCGCTGGCAATCGTAGGAGTGGCCATCGGCGTTGACCTTTTCACCGCCGACAAACGCTATCTCGACTCCGAGAGCTTTGCCGCCCCCACTCCGGGCGAGCTGGTTGCCGCAACCCCGGCCGACCGCTCGGTGCTGGCCGACACTACGCTGAGCTACCGCGTTCTCGACGCAACCCGCTTCTACGTCAACGACCCCAGCTATTACCACAAGAGCATCGGCGGCTACCACGCAGCTAAACTCGCTCGCTATCAGGACCTGATTGACCGGCATCTGGCCTACGTGGCCCGTCCGGAAGTGACCTCGTTGCTGCAGCTGCGCGCCGACACCGCCGCGCGGGCTCTCTACTCGCCCGACGACCTGCAATGGCTCGACTCCCACCTCAACGTGCTCGACATGCTCAACACCCGCTACGTAATAGCCAACCCCAACCAGGCGCCAATGGTCAACACCGGCGCCCTGGGCAACGCATGGTTCGTTGACGAAATAGCCTACGTTGACTCCCCCGACGCCGAAATGGACGCGCTCAACACCCTCCAGCCTGCCCGTCAGGCCGTTGCCGACTCCCGCTACAGCGCCGTTCTGGGCCATGCAACACCCACCGCCGCAGGCGACACCATAGTCCTCACTTCCTATGCCCCCGACCGCCTGACCTACAGCGCCACCTCTGCCAACGGCGGCCTGGCTGTATTCTCCGAAATCTACTATCCCAAAGGCTGGCAACTCACAATCGACGGCCAACCCGCCCCGATAGGCCGCGTCAACTACCTGCTGCGCGCCGCCCGCATTCCCGCCGGCACCCACAGCCTGGAAATGACCTTCAACCCCGCCAGCATAGCCACCACCAACGGCATTGCCTACGCGTCGGTGTCGCTCATCTACCTGCTCCTGCTTGCCGGCATAGCCCTCGGCCTCAAGAAGCGGAAATGACCTGGAAGTCGCTCCTATCCTATCCCTGGCGCCGGCTGCAAATGGCGCGAGTGGGCCGTGGGTTCACGGTCCACTCCCCCTTTGCCTACCATTTCATCCACTTCGTTTTGCGCGAGCGGCTGCCCTTCTATAGCTTTCGCAGCGAAGTCACCTCGCGCGCCGGAAAGCGCCTCTTTCGCGTGGCCAACTACTTTAAGCCCCAAACGGTTGCCTGCGTTGGCGTCGACCCCGAAGCCATGCGCATAATCCGCCTCGCCTGCCCCCGGGCCCAGCATGTTGCCGACCCCGCCGGCGCCGACTTCACCTACGTGGCCCCCGGCGCCCCCCTCCCCGGCGCCTTCCGCACACTCTACGCCGCCTACCACCGCTCCGCACCCCTGCCCCCCGACGCCATGACCTTCACCAACGGCCGCACCCTGATTGCCGTACGCCGCCCCGCTCTCCCCCCCCAATCCTTCCGCCTCCGCTTCTAATCTCCCACCCCCAAAATGAATGAATTGTTATGAAGACGCTTTTGAAAATGCTGGGGGGCCTGCTGGCAGGCGGCTTAATCGGCTTGACGATTGGTGGCTTGATTGTCGTGTTGTTTACCGACACAACCTTCACCGAGTACATCCATAAATTCTATTCGATTGACTCTGCTGAGGCCCTATGGGTCGTTCTGGTGGCAATTGGCTCTCTGGTGTTGTCGCTTGTTGTTCTGATTTCGGTTCACGAGCTGGGTCATCTTGTTTGCGGTCTTCTTAGCGACTACAGGTTTGTCAGCTACCGCATTTTTAACCTTACGCTACTGAAAATCAACGGCAGATTCCGAGTGAAAAGATTCGCCGTTGCGGGCACTGGCGGACAATGCCTGTTAACCCCGCCCGAGCGCCCTTTGGAGGAGATTCCAACCTTTTGGTATAATTTCGGGGGCGTTTTTTTCAATATTCTCGTTTTGGTGTTAACCCTACCGCTACTCCTGCTCGACCTCAATCCGTTTGTGGCCGAGGCTCTGGGAATTTTCGCGCTAACCGACGCAGCGCTGATTCTGCTCAACGGACTGCCGATAAAGATTGGAGGACTTGGCAACGACGGCTTCAACATAAAATTGCTCAACCGCAACCTGAGCAGCAAGCGGGCATTAGTAAACCAGCTCCGCGCAAACGCACTTATTCAAAGCGGAGTCCGCCCTAAGGATATGGCCGACAGTCTCTTTTCCAACCCAAAGGTTATTGACTATGCAAACGCCCTGGAAGTTGCCATGCCCATGATGTATTTCTCACAGATGATTGACCGCATGGAATTTCCCGAAGCACTGGCAGGAATGGAGGAACTATATGCCCACAAAGATGAAATCATGCCACTTTACGTCAAGGAAATAGCCTGTGAGCTGGCCTACCTCTACCTGATGACCGGAAAAACAGCCGAAGCCGAAGCACTACTCACTCAAGAGCTGAGCGCTTATATTGAAGCCTATCGCAAAACAATGTCATCCAAACAGCGGCTCTACATCGCGATTACCCTTCTGCTTGACAAAAACGAACCCAAAGCGCGCCAACTCTACGACCACCTTCGGGCAACCCAATCAACCTACCTCCTCCAGGGAGAAGTCAAAAGCGACCTCGCCCTCCTCGCCCCCCTCTTCCCCACCCAAGAATAGCTGACGGTCATACGGCGAAAAGTTCTCGGCCTGATGCAGTGAGGGTATATGACTGCTTGGCGCTTCTGGGCTTATCTGGATTCGTCATGCTTATATAACCTAACTGAGTGAGCGGAACGATAATTTTACGTTTTAACTCGTAGGTCGCTCCATATTCAAGCGCAGTATTCAATGCATTTGCCGATAAACTTTTACCTTCAAGCAAGCAAAGTAAATCTATCGTAGCTGTGGCAAGTTTAACTATATCAGGGTTGGACTTAGACTTATACCAGACTTGAACGAACATTTGTTTAAGTAATTGAACAAGTTTCTTTTTATCCGCTATAACACACTGATTAACAATGCCATGAACTTGAACGGATGTTTGTCCAAGTATTTGTTCAAGTTC
>CAZDVP010000086.1:0-8249 GCA_964508865.1 uncultured Bacteroides sp.
GAAGCGAAGTTCCTCTGTGAAATTTAAAGAGTCTATATCTTATTTTATCATAGCCAGTCATAATATTCCCTCTGTGTGCCCTCTGTGTGAGCCTGTACTATACAAAATTTGACTCATACCTGAATAGTCATCAATTTGGATAAATACTCAGCTACCTTTCTCTGTAGCCTCCCTGAACCAGCGAAGCGAAGTTCCTCTGTGAAATTTAAAGAGTCTATATCTTATTTTATCATAGCCAGTCATAATATTCCCTCTGTGTGCCCTCTGTGTGAGCCTGTACTATACAAAATTTGACTCATACCTGAATAGTCATCAATTTGGATAAATACTCAGCTACCTTTCTCTGTAGCCTCCCTGAACCAGCGAAGCGAAGTTCCTCTGTGAAATTTAAAGAGTCTATATCTTGTTTTATCATAGCCAGTCATAATATTCACTCTGTGTGCCCTCTGTGTGAACCTATACTATATAAAATTTGACTCATACCTGAGTAGTCATCAATTTAGGGAATAACCTAAATTTTTATTAAAAATCAATCTCTTTTTTGCCAAATAAAAAATAATCACTAAATTTGCAAAATCATCCACGCTGTGGGGCAGTCTAAGAGTAGGCAGAAATGTCGGGCAGCGGGACACTTTTTGACATTATTTGATAAAGCGTGTATTGACGCTTGTTCTTTGACTTTCGGAACTTCGAACACTCTGGACTCTCATATAAGGACAAGACAGCAATAGACGCCACGGGTATGTATATACCTACTCGGGCTCATTTCAAGCTTTAGGGCTTGAAGTGGGTTTGGGGTATTTGCATATATACGGCGTGGAGTCTGTTGTCCGTTCCTATGAGATGGGCAAGTTCGAAGGCCTCGAAAGTCGGAGCGGGCAGCAAGAAGGCTCCCGCTTTTTTCATATACATATATTAACAGCTAAAGAGCCGTTGGCAACCTAACAGTTTATTCATCATTACAAATCATTAAACTTTTACACTCAGCTTATTTAAGTATAACTCAACTTTCGGATTTGTTATTTTATCTCTGCCTCTTGGCTTTCTCCCGGACGAGCGCAGCCAGTCTGTTCTCTAAAATGACCGCGTCTGGATATATGGATTGCTTTCGAATCTGTAATTCACACATAGAATTTTACACATTGTAAGCTCTTTACTCCTCTGCGTGAGATTTAAGCACATATAAATTAATAATTTATCAAATCAGAAACTTGAGTAAGCTTAATATTTCGAAATCGTGCTTATTCATAAATCAATCTAATAATGAAACAGACAGACAACAATCGACTTATCAGGCTTGCTGTCATGCCACTGTTGCCAATGGTATTGTTTAGCTGTTCCGAAGAGATGCATTTGCTCCGTCCCAATGACGAAGCTAGTGGATTACGTCTTGAGCTTAACGCTACTATTGACCAACAAAATGATACACGAGCCGACGAGTCTGGCTTCGCCAATGGCGACCGATTTGGTCTCTTCGTAGTCAACTACTCCGGAGGGGAGCCGGACAAGCTTACACTCAACGACAATCAAGTCAACAACGTAGCTATCACCTACAATGCCGACGCTAATTCATGGCAATCAGCTACCGACATTTATTGGAGCGATCCTGTCACTCCGGCGGATGTCTATGGCTATTACCCCTTCTATAATGGCATGAGCGATGTAGATGCCTACAATTTTGAGGTTAAATCCGACCAGAGTATTGTCGGCACAGACGGAGAAATGGGTTCATACGAAGCCTCCGACCTGCTATGGGCAAAGACATCCAAAGCCACCCCCGGCAAGAAAGTGGAACTGACATTCAGTCATATCATGGCAGGAGTAAAAGTTGTGCTTCAGCAGGGGAGTGGATTCGAAGGAGACGCATGGACCAAACTTACCAAGACAGTCACTGTCGACAACACAGTCCGCACCTCGGAAGTAGATCTATCCAAAGGCATTGTGACACCAAGCGGCAACTTTGACCGCAACATCGTCATGAATCCTGAAGGTGACGCATGGCGAGCTGTAGTGGTTCCGCAGTCAGTGGCCGCAGACAAGACCATCATCGGCATCACAATCGACGGCAAACCCTATGCATATAGCCGCACCGATGGCATGAAATACACTGCCGGTAAACTTCATACCTTCACCATAAAGATCGACCGCAAAGGTGACAGCGGCGACTACGCCCTGACCCTCGTCAACGAAGACATCACTCCCTGGGAAGTCGACAAATCATCTCATGATTTTGAAGCAAACTCCTATCTTACAGTGCATGTTGCGGAAGCAGGAACATTAAAGAAGTGTTTGGAAGATATGAATCTTGATGTCTGCTCTATTAGGAATTTGAAGGTTATTGGTCAGTTGACGGAAGAGGATTTTATATTCATACGGGAGAATATGTATCAGCTCTCGGCAATAAACTTAAGGGAATGTTCAGTGTGTGGTATATATAGATACTGGGAGAATGGATGTTATGAGGAAGTTATAAGGCAAAATTTTCTCCCGGAGGAAGCATTGCGGAATATAAACTCATTAAGACGTGTTATCCTCCCAGATAATCTTAAAGAAATTGGTAGAGGTTCGTTGAGAGAGTTGACCCTTACTTCAACTCTTGTTATACCAAATTGTGTAACTGTCATAAGGGAGTGGGCTTTAGCTGAAACCAGTGGCAGTTTTTCGATAATTCTTCCAAATAGTCTTGAGGAAATAGAATGGTGTGCCTTCCAAGGTAGTGAGGCCCAAATTGATCTGAAACTTCCCAAAAGTTTTAAAAAGATTGGACCTTATGCTTTTTACGATTGTAGAAATGTACATGGCACTTTCTCACTTCCTCCGAATATTGAATATATTGGAGAATATGCGTTTGGAAGATGTGGAACAAATCTTGAAGGCGAAATTATTATTCCTCAGAACATGAAGACAATTCCTGAAGGTGCTTTTAATTCTATGGGATTTGAAAAACCTGTAAAACTTACTCTTCATGATGGAATTGAAGAAATAGGTATATATACATTTAGTGGTCTAAAATTCTCAGAGCCTATTGTATTTCCTTCTAATTTAAAATCTATAGGTTCTCAAGCCTTTGCAGACTGTCATTTTGTTGGAAATATAGTTCTTCCAAGCGAAATCAATTATATAGGTAATTATGCATTCGGACAAAGTAACGTTAAAGGAGCTATCGAACTACCTAATTCTTTGGATTCATATAGCGGTGGTTTCTCTTCTACAATGATCAATAGTATTACCTTAGGTGATAATGTAGAGGTAATAGCTCCGAATGCATTTTGGAATTGTACAGATCTGCGTTATGTAAAAATAGGTAAAAATTTATCATACATAGGAAAAGATGCATTTTCATATTGTTATGGTCTTGAGACTATAGTATGCCTTACATCTGAGCCTCCTCTGATAGATCCTTCAGCTTTTAATGACATAGATTTTAATCATTGTGTAGTTGAGGTACCGGAAGCATCAGTAGAGTCATACAGGAGAGCCACCGGTTGGAAGAATTTCAAGAGTATTACTCCGCACCATGAACTTAGTTTATCATTATCCGAAATCAGTTGCCTAAATGAAAGTTTTTCGCGTTCTTTAATCGTGCGTGCAGAAGGTCAATGGGAAATATCTGAAATTCCGGAATGGGTTCACGTTACTCCGGATCACGCCGATTATAAGGAAGAAATTACTGTTAAAATTGATGCTCTTTCTCAAGGCAGTGGAAATAGAGAAGGACAAATAGTTTTCAGGCTTAAGGATACCGGATATACTAATTATATGACAATTAGACAGTATGATTATCCAGAATTACAAGACAAGGAGATTGTCTTGCAGAAAGCGTCTGGCAATGGTAATGCTATACCAATATTTATAGTTGGTGAAGGATACGGAGCAGAGTCTATCGTAAGCGGAGAATACATGAATCGAGTAAACGAAACGGTTGAGTCTCTATTCTCAATAGAACCATACAAGACCTATCGCGAGTTGTTTACTGTTAGCACAGCTGTATCTTTGTCTTTGGATGATGGAGCACAAGATATTCAAACTTTTAAAGAATCCAAATTTGGAATAATCTTCCCTTTAATATCTGATTGGAATGCTAATGTTTTGAAGTCATATGCAATAGATGTTTCTGAAAACATAGATGAATTCAATATTGATAAAACTTTGATAATAGTTCTGTCTAATTATGATGCATTCTCCGGATCTTCATATCATGATGAATATGGCGATTGCGTGATTGCATGTATTGGAAATTCAGATGGAGATTATCCATATGACAATAGAGGCTTGGTACTGAATCTCGCAGGTGGAGAAGCGCTTGGGGGACTCGCATCAGAACAAATTAATCATTTTGAATTTATAAAGGGTTGTACATGTCCAGGGTGCAATGGTATGAATACATATCAGAATATGAAAAGTCGTGGACTTTTTGAGAATGTTACTGTTTCAGGTAAATCCGAAGATGCTCCTTGGCGCGACTTCATATATCATCCAAAGTATAGTGCATTAGTGGATATGTACGAAGGAGGATATAATCACCTTCGTGGTGTATGGCGTTCAGAAACGGAGAGTGTTATGAGTAATTTTGTACCGTATTATAATACGATTTCCCGTTATGCGATATATAAGCAAATAATGAAGCGTGCGGGACTTTCTCCAAACCTACAAGAATTCATCAAAAATGATAAAATTGAAAATCCTAATTGATCATGAAAAGATATAAATATTTAGTTTTTATTCCATTGTTGATGGGTGCATGTAGGGATGACTCAATGCGTCTTGATGTGTCGTCGGAAGCCAATGGATCTGAACTTAGAATTCAGGCAGAAATTGACCAGCTTAACCTAACACGTGCGGATGACTCCGGATTTTCTGACGGAGATGTCATCGGCATATTTGCTGTTGATTTTGTCAATGGTCAGCCGGGATTACTCTCCAATTCCGGAAATAATTCAGACAATATAGCATTCACGTTTGATGAGAGGGCTTATCATTGGAACGGGACGTCTACCATAATGTTCTCTGATGATAAGACTCCTATGGACCTCTATGGTTATTACCCCTACATCAAACATATAGATAATGTTGCTTCTTTTCCCTTTTCAGTGGAGTATAATCAAGGAGAGGATAACATTGTCCGTAATATGTCTGCATATGAGGCTTCTGATTTCCTTTGGGCAAAAGCCGCCGGTTTATCTTCAAACGCTCCTACTGCAGTTCTTTATTTTAAGCACATCCTTGCTTCAGTACGAGTAAGTCTTGTTGAAGGAGAGGGATTTTCTGAAGGCGAATGGAAGAGTCTTGACAAATCAGTTCTTATATGCAGTACTTCACGAGATGCTGTAATTGATCTGTCCTCTGGACAAGTTAAGACTTCCGGACAAAAAGATGGAAAGTCGATAATTGCAAAAAATGAACGTGGAGACTTTCGTGCCATTGTTATCCCTCAGGACGTTGAAGCTGGTTCTGACATTCTCAAAATTACCGTAGGAGAGAAGACTTATATATATAGGAAAGACTCCTCGTTTAAATACTTCCCAATGAAACAACATACCTTTACGATGAAGGTAAATAAAAACACATCTAACGGTGATTATGAATTTTCTTTGTTGGATGAGGCAATTACCTCTTGGGAAAGTGATTTGACATCCCATAACGGAGAAGCAAAGGAGTATCTGATAGTCAATGTGGCAGAAGCCGGTTCACTTGAAAATACTATAAAGAATTTGGGATATGATCCCAAAGAGATAATAAATTTGAAGATATGTGGAGCCTTGAAGGATGAAGATTTTGAGTTCATCAGAACCCAAATGTCGAATTTAGAGGCTATTAATCTATGGGATGCAGACGTAAGTCAAATTTATTTTTTAGATGACGCAGATGGATCATGTGTGTATAACAGTCTACCAAACTACGCTTTTGTGACCATGTCAAGTCTGACTTCTTGCGTTTTGCCTAAGAAAATAACTGCAATTGGAAGTTTCGCTTTTTATGGGACATCCCTATCAGGATCTCTTGAAATTCCAGACGGTGTTGAGAGAATTGGTGGATTTGCTTACAGTAGCTTTTTCGATGAGAATGGTGGTTATAGTGTAATACCAGGATACCAATATATACATCATAATAACCTTAAGGGCTCATTGATTCTTCCAGCAAGTATTAAGACTATAGGAGAAGATGCTTTCAGAGGATGCGATTTTTCAGGTCGTCTCTACCTACCTGAAAATTTGGAGTTCATAGGGAGTGGCGCTTTTGCTGATTGTAAGCATTTTAATGGTGATTTGATTATTCCTGCAAAAGTTGTAGAAATTGGAGATAATGCATTTTCCGGTATGGTTGGTATGACCGGTGGAGTTTCATTGCCAAAATCTCTCAAAGAAATCAAGGAGGGCGTATTCAAGAATACACCTATTAACGGCATAGAATGGAGCGAAAACATTTCTTCTTTCGGAAGATATTCTTTTAGTAATACGAAAATCAAGGGTGTTTTTAAGATTCCGGAAAGTGTTGTATATCTCTCTTCATGTTGTTTTGCCCTTTCTAAAATTAACAGAGTCATTTTTCCTCCGGAAATTTATGAAATTCCGGAAAGTTGCTTTGTGGGGAGTCAATTAACTGACACATTGACAATTCCTAATAAAGTTGAATTAATTGGAGAATATGCATTTCTTGGAAATAAGATTGAAGCTTTGGTACTTCCTGCTTCACTTAGGCAGATAAAACGGGGCGCTTTTGAGGAATGCACATCACTAAACTATATTCGTTGTGATGCCGCGGAACCTCCAATTATTGATGAAAGTACTTTCAATTTTGTGGAAAAAGATAATTTCGCAGTAGAAGTTCCTGAAGGAAGTGTCGATGCATATAGGAATGCTCCCGGATGGAGTGAGTTTAAACGAATCTCCGCATATAAGAATTTTGTTGCCCGACCTTCCAAATATAATGTACTTAATAAAGGTGGAAACAAGGAGGTGGTGCTGAATGCAGATTCAGATTGGGAGCTGACAGATTGTCCTGCATGGTGCCATATAGATAAAACTTCCGGTTCAAAGAAAACTACACTGACACTTAAAGTGGATGCAATGTCTAAAGGGTCTTCTGTTAGAGAAGGAAAGGTAACCTTCCGTCTTAAAGGTAACGGGAATTATCTGACACATATTAATGTCTGTCAGTATGATTATGAATATGATGAAGATCAATATCTGACATTACAGACAGCTACAAAAGGAAAAGGAATTAATCTTGTATTTTTAGGCGATGGATATGATGCTGCTGACATTTCATCGGGAAGTTATCTTTCCGACATGAAGCAAGAAATGGAATATTTCTTTGGTGTTGAACCCTATACAGCTTATCGTGACTATTTCAATGTCTATACGGCCTTTGCTATGTCTGAAGATAGTGGTGTAGAGGAATTGAATACATGGAGGAAAACTAAATTTCATGTACAAATAGGTGATGGTTGTCCCAAGGATGGCCAAAGGTTGTCTGCGGATTATGTAACTGCGCTAAATTATATCAGTGAAAATATTCCTCCTACTATAGCTATGGCAAATCCTTCTGTCGGATGTATATTGCTTGGCAACAGCGATATCTATGAAGGTGTAACTTATACAATTGGAGATACATTCTGTGCTACGGTTACTAAAAGCACGGAGAAATATCCGTATGATGCACGTGGCTTAGTACAACATGAAGCTGGTGGACATGGTTTGGGTTGGTTAGGTGATGAATATATCTATCACAATGCTTTGATCGATGTTTGTAAATGTAATTGTTGCGATCACATCCCAGAATTAAAAAATGATCATGCAATAGGGTATGCTTTAAATCTTTCAGTTAGTGGTAAATATAAAGACGTTCCATGGTCTCATTTGATTTTTAATAAAAATTATGGTGACATAGTGGATATATACGAAGGAGGTTATTTTCATAGCCGAGGAGTATATAGATCCGAATATAATTCCTGTATGAACAATAATGTTCCATACTTCTCTACATGGAGCCGACAACTTATTGTGCAACGTATAATGAAGCTGGCAGGTGAGAAGTTTGACCTTGACAATTTCTATGCAAAAGATAGTAGAGCAACAGGTAGGGATTTTACAAGTACCAGTAGAAGTCGTGATGTAAATCCCCAAAATGCTCCTGTAAGACATGGTCATGCTCCGATTAGAATTACAGGATATAAATTTGGACAGAAAGGAGACAAAAAATGAAAACTACCTATAAAAAATATATTTTGGCTGCCTATGGGCTATGTT
>CAZDVP010000087.1:0-3350 GCA_964508865.1 uncultured Bacteroides sp.
CCAGTATCTCGACGGCACCACCGACATTACCCGCACCGTGGCTCTGGGCACTCCCACCGATCAGGAGCGTCAGGACTTCACCTTAGTAATGAAAGGCCACATCGCGCTGGCAACCGCAGTCTTCCCCGAAGGCACCACCGGCCACCAGCTCGACGCATTGGCCCGCATAGCTCTCTGGAAGCACGGTCTGACCTACCTCCACGGCACCGGCCACGGCGTAGGCCACTTCCTAAACGTTCACGAAGGCCCGCAGAGCATCCGCCTCAACTACGTCCCCACCCCTCTGCAGCCCGGCATGATTACCTCCGACGAGCCCGGCCTCTACCGCGCCGGCATCCACGGCATCCGCTGCGAAAACCTGGTGCTCTGCGTTCCGTCGCCCCTGAGCAATGCCGAATTCGGCAACTTCTATGCCTTCGAACCGCTAACAATGTTCCCCTTCGACCGCAATCTGTTTGACCTCTCGCTGATGAGCGACGAAGAAATCGAATGGGTCAACAACTATCACCAAACCGTTCGCAACACCCTTCTGCCGCTGCTCGAAAACGAAAACCAGCGTCAGTGGCTAACCGCTAAAACCGAACCGCTATGCCGCTGATTATTCCTGTGCGTGGCTTCACCCCCATGGTGGGCCGCGGCTGCTTCCTGGCGGAAACAGCAACCTTGATTGGCGACGTTACTATTGGCGACGAATGCTCGGTTTGGTTCAACACCGTACTCCGCGGCGATGTGAATACCATCACCATCGGCAACCGCGTGAACATCCAGGACGGCTCGGTGCTCCACACTCTCTACGAAAAGTCGACCATTGAAATCGGCAACGACGTTTCCATTGGCCATAACGTTACGCTCCACGGCTGCAAAATCCACGATTATGCCCTGATTGGCATGGGTGCGGTTGTTATGGACGATGCCGTTGTTGGCGAAGGCTCTATCGTGGCCGCCGGTTCGGTGGTTTTGAGCCGCACGGTAATCGGCCCCGGCGAACTCTGGGGCGGAGCGCCGGCCAGGTTCATCAAAAACGTTGACCCCGAGCAGTCAAAAACCCTCAACGAACGCATAGCCCATAACTACTTGATGTACTCAAAATGGTACACCGACCCGGAATAAAACCCTATCTGCTTCTATTCCTCACGGCTCTGGTAGCCATCGTTGCGGAGTGCTATCCGCTCCTCGGCGAGGCTACCGCGCTGACCGGTCTGCATGCGCCCACCCGTCTTGCGTTCCTAACGGTCGAAGCCATAACCGTTCTGCTCCCCTACTGGCTGCTGCCACGCAAGTGGCGGTGGTCAGTGCTCATTCCCGTCTGGCTAATGGCATTGTGGTTCATTGGCAGCATCTGGTATTACCGGTTCTGGCTTGAGCTGCCCGACGTTTCCGCCCTGTTGCTGGTCGATAATCTCAACCATGAGCTCTTTAACAGCACCATTGGCCTCTGGCGGGCAACCGACTTCCTCATTCTGCTCATTCCGGTTGCCGCAACGGCCATTTATCACCTCTGGCTAAAGCAAGGCGCCGAGAGCTATCTCCTGCCGGTCAAATATAGGGTTGGTGGTGCCGTCGGCACTCTGATTTTATATGCCTTATCTTTCGTGGGCTATACCCACTATTGCCGGCACTACCTCAAATCCGAAGGCATTGAAATGAGCTTCGGCGCCGCAACCAGCTTCCGCCTGGCTCACTCCAATATCAGCCCGGTTTCCTCAATCCGGATGAACGGCCTGATAGCTCACTTTGCTTATTCAACGGCGTATCTCTACGAAGTCCTGACCGTTACCCGCCCGCTGACCGATAACGAGAACGCAGCCATTGCAGATTTCATTGCCGAAACAAAATTTCCCGACTCGCTGCCCGACAGTCTTGTCGCCGCCAATGCCGGCAAGAACGTGATTCTCATTGTTGTTGAATCGCTCAACTCATCCGTAATCAATGCCGACTATAAAGGGCGCCCCATAGCCCCGACACTGGCGGCGCTGGCCGATGCCGAATCGAGCGTCACCGCTTTAGATGTCGAAACCCAGGTGCGTCAGGGCGGCTCGGGCGACGGCCAGATAATCACCAACACCGGCCTGCTCCCCCTGCCACGCTTTTCAACCTCCATTCTTCTGGGCAGCAAAAACATGTTTCCTTCGCTGGCCCGGATGCTCGACCGCAAAAGCAGTCTGGTCATCTTTGCCGACGCTAATATTTCATGGAACGAAACCGGAACGTTTCAAAACCTGGGCTTCGACCGCCATATGTGTAACACCGACTATCCCGGGCCGCTCCGGCGCCTGGGGTCGGATGCCGCCATGTTCGCAGTGGCCGATTCGCTGATTCCAACTCTTAAGCAGCCATTTTTCATTGAACTGCTGACAACGTCGATGCACATTCCGTTCGACGACCCCGATGTTCCCGAATCGATGAAGCCTGACTGGATTGAGCCGATAGCCGATACTCCCCCGATGATGCGCAACTACCACCGCATGGTCAACTATTTCGACACCGCCCTTGCCCGCTTCATCGAGTCGCTGAAAGCACGCGGGCTGTTTGACAACACTATTCTGGTTATCGTTTCAGACCACTCGCAAGACGTTCTCCACGAGTCCGAAGCCGGACCGGAGAGAATGGCTTTCATAGCGGCCAACACAGGGCTGACCCGCAAAATAGACCGCCGCGTGGGTCAGATAGATGTCTACCCGACCATTCTTCAGCTGGCCGGTGCCGGCGACTCCATAGCATGGAAAGGCGTAGGCACTTCAATGCTCGGCCCGGCTCAGGAAACAGACCGGCAACTCAAAGCCGGTGAAATTTCGGAACTTATATTGAGGGGCGATTTTTTTAGAGGAAAAATTTGCATGGAATAAATTTTTGTTTGTACCTTTGCGCACATGATTGAGGTAACTTTCACCAAAATGCATGGACTCGGTAATGACTACATCTACTTTACCGAGATGCCCTGCCCCCCCGAAAAACTCCCTCAGCTAAGCCGGCAACTCTCTGATCGTCACTGCGGAATAGGCGGTGACGGTATTATTTTAGCCCTGCCGTCAGAAGTTGCCGATTTCAAAATGCGCATCTTCAACGCCGATGGCTCCGAGGCCCGGATGTGTGGCAACGGCAGCCGCTGCGTAGGCAAACTGGTTTATGACCTGGGCCTGACCGACAAAACCACCTTGACCCTCGAAACGCTCGCCGGCATCAAGACCCTAAAGCTCATTCCCGGCAGCGACGGCAAAATCGAATCCGTTGAGGTCGACATGGGCACCGGCTCCATAGCCGACCCGGTGCAACTCAGCGCCGCCAACCGCGAGTTCAAGGTCTTTCCGGCCAACATCGGCAACCCCCACGGCGTCACCTTTATTGACTGC
>CAZDVP010000087.1:3450-5283 GCA_964508865.1 uncultured Bacteroides sp.
CAAGGTCTTTCCGGCCAACATCGGCAACCCCCACGGCGTCACCTTTATTGACTGCTCCCCGGCCAACATGGATGTTGACCTGTTCGGCCCGCTGCTCGAAAACGATTCCTTCTGGCCCGACCGGGCAAACATAGAGTTCGCCAGGGTTGAAGACCGCAAAACGATTCGCATGCGCGTTTGGGAGCGCGGAAGCGGCGAAACCCAGGCGTGCGGAACCGGTGCCTGCGCGGTAGCCCTGGCTGCCGTCAGCGCCGGTCTCACCGACCGGAAAGTCAGCGTTATCCTTCCCGGCGGCACACTAAACATCGAAATCCTCCCCAACAACAAAATTCTCATGACCGGGCCGGCGACAACAGTTTTTCGCGGCTCCATAAACATCTGAAAATCCAATGGTACTTATAAATGCAAACTTCGGCCGTCTGACTCCCTCCTACCTCTTCTCAGAAGTTGCGCGGAAGATTGCAGCTTTCAAAACCGCTAACCCCGGAGTTGAAGTCATCAAACTGAGCATCGGCGACGTTACGCGACCGATCTGTCCGGCGGCGGTCGAAGCCCTGCATCGAGCCGCCAACGAAATGGCAACGCCCCAGGGCTTCCACGGCTATGGACCCGAGCAGGGCTACTCTTTCCTCAACGAAAAAATTGCCGCCAACGACTATAAGGGGCTCAACATCTCGCCAGACGAAATCTTTATTTCCGACGGTGCCAAAAGCGACCTCGGCAATTTCGGCGACATCCTTTCGCCGGACAATAAAGTTGCCGTCACCGACCCGGTCTATCCGGTCTATGTCGACACCAACATCATGGCCGGCCGGCAAATCGAATTTCTGCCCTGCACCGAAGCCAACGGCTTCAATCCGCAGCTGCCCGAGGTTTGCCCCGACATCATTTACCTCTGCTACCCCAACAACCCGACCGGCACCACTCTGACGCGCACCCGGCTCAAGGAGTGGGTCGACTACGCCCTGGCCAACGGCGCGCTGATTCTCTACGACTCGGCCTATGAAATCTTCATCTCCGAGCCCGACGTTCCCCACTCTATCTACGAAATTCCCGGAGCCGAACGCTGCGCCGTTGAGTTCCGCTCATTCAGCAAAACCGCCGGCTTCACCGGTCTGCGCTGCGGCTACACCGTAGTGCCTAAAGGCATCTGCGGCATCGACCCGCAGGGCAACGCCCACAGCCTCCACTCCCTCTGGCTCCGCCGCCAGACAACCAAGTTCAACGGCGCCAGCTATCCGATTCAACGTGCCGCCGAGGCCATCTACTCCCCCGAGGGGCAGCGGCAAATCCGCGAGAGCATAGCTTACTATCTCAACAATGCCCGGCTCATGCGCGAGGGGCTGACCGCCCTCGGGCTGAAAGTTTTCGGCGGCATCAACGCCCCCTATGTCTGGGTCAAAACTCCCGAAGGCACCTCGTCATGGGAGTTCTTCGACCTGATGCTCCACCGCTGCGGAGTTGCATGCACCCCCGGCGTCGGCTTCGGCCCTGCCGGCGAGGGCTACGTGCGCCTCACCGCTTTCAACACCCTCGAAAATACCCTGCAGGCAATCAACCGGCTGGCAAACTTATTCACCGAAACCAATTAACATCATAACTTATATGCTACGATTCAAAGTTGTTGACGAAGCCTTCAACCGCAAGGCAAAACAGGTTGAAATTCCGGCTGAACGCCCGGAAACCTACTATGGCAAATATGTGTTCAACCGCAAAACCATGTTTGAATACCTGCCTAAAAAGACTTACGATGCGCTCGTTAACGCAATAGATAACAAGCAGCCGCTACCCATCGATGTGGCCGACAGCGTGGCCGACGGCGTATACAAGGTG
>CAZDVP010000087.1:5293-8209 GCA_964508865.1 uncultured Bacteroides sp.
CCGCCACTATACCCATTGGTTCCACCCGCTCACCGACGGCACCGCCGAAATACACGACGCTTTTATCGACCTCGACGGCAAGGGCGGTGTTGTCGAGGAGTTTTCCGGCAAACTGCTGGTTCAGCAGGAACCGGACGCAAGCTCGTTTCCCAACGGCGGCATCCGCAACACTTTCGAGGCGCGCGGCTACTCGGCCTGGGATATTTCATCGCCTGCCTTTATTCTCGACAAGACTCTCTGCATTCCAACAATTTTCATTTCCTACACCGGCGAGTCGCTCGACTACAAAACGCCGCTGCTGCGCGCGCTGAACGCCGTCGACGTGGCCGCCACCCGCGTTGCCCGCTATTTCGACCCCGAGGTCAAGCACGTTATCAGCTATCTGGGCTGGGAGCAGGAATATTTCCTTGTTGATGAGTCGCTCTACTCGGCCCGCCCCGACCTGATGCTCACCGGCCGTACGCTCATGGGCCATGAAAGCGCCAAAAACCAGCAGCTCGAGGACCATTATTTCGGCGCAATTCCCTCGCGCGTCGAAGCATTCATGCTCGACCTTGAACTCGAATGTCATAAACTCGGCATTCCCGCTAAAACACGCCATAACGAAGTTGCCCCCAACCAGTTTGAGCTCGCTCCGGTGTTTGAGGAAACAAACCTTGCTAACGACCATAACCTGCTCCTTATGAGCGTTATGAACGGAGTTGCGCGCCGCCATAATTTCCGCGTGCTTCTCCATGAAAAGCCCTTCGACGGAATCAACGGTTCCGGCAAGCATAATAACTGGAGCCTCGGCACCGACCGCGGCAAGCTGCTCTTCTCGCCCGGCAAAACGGCAAAAGACAACCTGCAGTTCCTTGCCTTCATTTCGAGCGTGTTTGCGGCAGTCCACTCCCACAACGGCCTGCTCAAAGCCTCGATTATGTCGGCCACGAACGCTCACCGTCTCGGTGCCAACGAAGCGCCGCCTGCAATCATTTCGATTTTCATGGGTTCGCGCCTTTCGGGCATCCTCGACGCTTTGGAGAATCTTTCGACCTCCGACCTCGAAAACCTGTCGGGCAAAGAGGGCATGAGCCTCGGCCTGAATCAGATTCCTGAGATTATGCTCGACAACACCGACCGCAACCGCACATCGCCCTTCGCCTTCACCGGCAATCGCTTTGAGTTCCGCGCCGTCGGCTCCAGCGCAAACTGCGCCTCGGCCATGATTGCGCTCAATGCCGCTGTGGCCGACCAGCTCAACAAATTTGCCGACAGCGTAGACGCCGCCGTCAAGGCCGGTCAGAACCCCAACGAAGCAATCCTGAATCAGATCAAAGCCCTGGTTAAGAAGCACCGCAACATAGTTTTCGACGGCAACGGCTACTCCGACGCATGGAAAGAAGAAGCTGCCCGCCGCGGCCTGGATTGCGAAACCTCGGCTCCGAAAATATTCGACGCCTATCTGGCACCGGATAGCGTTGACATGTTCCGTCGCACCAACGTGTTCAGCCGCGTCGAGCTCGAAGCCCGCAACGAGGTCAAATGGGAAATGTACACCAAAAAAATCCAGATTGAAGCCCGTGTGCTCGGCGACCTGGCAATCAACCATGTTGTTCCCGTTGCAACGCGCTATCAATCCGTGCTGCTCGACAATCTCTATAAAATCAAGCAGCTCTTCCCTGCCGAAAAGTGCGAGGTTATCTCCGCGCAGGACATGGCCGCAATCGAACGTATTTCGAACCACATTGCCATTATCCGCAAGGAGGTCGAGGAGATGATCGAGGCCCGAAAAGTTGCTAACCGCATCGACAACGAGCGCGAAAAGGCCCTGGCCTACCATGACACCGTTCTGCCCCACATGGACACCATCCGCTACAACATCGACAAACTCGAGCTGGAGGTCGACGACGAAATGTGGCCTCTGCCCAAATATCGCGAACTTCTTTTCATCCGCTAAATGGAACAGCTGAAACACGAGTGCGGAGTGGCGATGATTCGCCTGCTGAAGCCTGTTGACTACTACCGCCGAAAGTATGGCACCGCGCAATGGGCCTTCAACAAGCTCTATCTGCTGATGGAGAAACAACATAATCGAGGCCAGGAAGGCGCCGGCATCGGGGTGGTGAAAATGAACACCCCGCCCGGAACGGAATACGTTTTCCGCGAACGTGCTCTCGGAGCCGGCGCCATAACCGAAATCTTCGACTCGGCGCGCCGCCAGATTGCCGAAGCGCCCTCGGTCGAGGAAGCTCCCTTCATCGGCAATATCTACATGGGCCACCTCCGCTACTCAACCACCGGCAAGTCCGGAATCAGCTACGTCCACCCCTTTCTGCGCCGCAACAACTGGAAAAGCCGTAACCTGCTGCTGTGTGGGAACTTCAACCTGACGAATGTTGACCGCGTGTTCGACTCAATAGTCGCCACGGGCCAACATCCCCGCTTTTATGGCGACACGGTCGTATTGCTCGAACAGCTCGGCTACTCGCTCGATCAGGAAAACCAGCGCCTGTTCCGCCTGCTCCGCGACCAAATGGAGGAGCCGGCCCTTTCGCGCGCCATTGAAGACGGCCTCGACATAGGCCGCATCCTCCGCTCGGCAGCCCCGTCGTGGGACGGCGGCTTTGTCATTTGCGGCGCAACCGGCTCCGGCGATATGTTTGCCGTTCGCGACTCCAAAGGCATTCGCCCGGCCTTCTATTTCGCCAACGACGAAGTTGTTGTTCTCGCCTCCGAACGCCCGGTGATTCAAACCGTTTTCAACGTTGAACTCTCCGAGGTCAAGGAGCTTGAACCGGGCTGCGCGCTCATAGTTACCAACGACCTGAAAATGAGCATTGAGCGCATCCTGCCCGAGGCTGAGCCACAAAAGTGCTCGTTTGAGCGCATCTATTTTTCGCGCGGCTCCGACGCCGACATCTACCGCGAGCGCAA
>CAZDVP010000088.1:0-8162 GCA_964508865.1 uncultured Bacteroides sp.
CGAACTGCTGTACACGGTTTTGCAGACCGTTGCCTAACCTCTCGGCCATGGAACCATGGGTTCAAACGTGGCGCAAAGTTAGGCATTATTCGCGAACCTTGCAAATTTTTCGGCAATTATTTTTATTGGTGTGCCGGACGGAGTAGGTCGTTAACGGTTTTTACGGGGTTGAACGTTTCGGCTGGCACTTCGACGAACAGGGTGTTCCAGTCGCTCATGGCGCCGTTCCATAGGCCTGGCAGCTCCAGGGCGAGCAGTTCGCGCCCCTGCTGCGACTTGGAGGAGATGAAGCCGGTTGCGGGGTCGACATAGTCGGGCAGGTTGAAGTGTTTGCCGTCGGCGTCGGCAATGTAGCAGACCAGGTCAACGGGGTTGAAGTGCGTGGCCTTGGCCATGAGCGGGGCATATTGCGGCGCAATCTGGTGGCTTTCAAGAATCTGGGGCGATGCGGAGCCGTCGGTGTTGACCGTCAGATAGGGGCCGCCGCCCGGTTCGCCCTCGTTGATAACCATGCCGCAAACGCGCAGCGGGCGGTTGAGTTTGCCGATCAGGTATTTACGCAGCTCTTCGCCGCTGAGCTGCTGCATCTTGGGGTCGGAAACGTTGAGAACCGACTTGAGGAACTCAGTGGCTTTTCCGAGCGTTTCGGCCGAGGCATCGGCCTGTTTCAGCGCCTGGAGGTGGGAGTCGATTTGGTCGTGGACTAGAATGAGTTGTCCGGCCAGAATGCGCTTCCAGCGCACTGTCGGGTCGCGGTGCGCGTCGGGCACAACGTTGTCGATGTTTTTAATGAACACCACTGCCGCGTGAATATCGTTGAGGTTGGCAATCAGGGCGCCGTGGCCGCCGGGGCGGAACAGCAGCGAGCCGTCGTCGGTGCGGAAGGGCGTGCCGTCGGGGTTTGCCGCAATGGTGTCGGTCTGAGCCTTTTGCTCCGATAGTTCGGCGTTGATTTTTATGCCATATTGTTTTTCGGCGGCGGGAATCACCTGCTGCAGTTTGGCTTCGAACAGCTTGCGGTGGTTGGGGCTTACGGTGAAGTGCAGGTTCAGCGTTCCGCCGACTGCCGCAGCCGTTGCGGCTCCTTCGGCAATCTGCTCTTCGAGCGGGGTGCGCGCTCCGGCGTCATATTTATGGAACTGAAGCAGGCCCTTGGGCAGCTGGCCGTAGTTCAGGCCCTCGGGTGAGATTATGGCCGAAATGATTTTGCGGTTCTGGCCGTCAGAGTGCAGCTCCTTAACCGATTGGCCGTAGGCTTTGAGGCAAACATCGTTGAGGGTTGGATAGAAAGCAAAGTCCTCGATGCGGTCAAGCACCTGCTCAACGTCCGAGCCGGGCGCGGGGGTGTCCGAGTCGCCGCCGGCAAAGTTAAACAGTGCCTTGAACATTCGCGATGCGGCGCCCGAGGCAGGCACGAACTTGCAGACTTCGCCGCCGTCGTCAAGAAACAGCTGCCAGCGGTCGGAGGCAGCCTGCTGCTGCTCGGCGCTGAGCCGCATAATGCCGTTGCCAACGGTTGCTGAATCAATGATTTCCAGAGCCGGAAAGCCGGTTTTGAAGCGGTTGAGCTGCTGCTCAACCTGCTCGGTGGTTATGCCCTTCTGGGCAAGCGTTTTCAGGTCGTTTTCGTTCATGGTTATGGTGGAATTTGTGATTCACAAAGTTAAGCAAACTTTTCGAGTCGCCAAAACTTGAGGCCAAAATGTTGGCCGTTCAGTCAAAAATCGGTAATTTTGCGCTTATGAATGAGCCGAAACCAATAGTCAGGGGGCGCTTTGCGCCGTCGCCCACCGGGCGGATGCACCTGGGCAACGTCTATGCCGCTGTGCAGTCGTGGCTATCGGCGCGCAGCCGTGGCGGCGAATGGATTGTTCGCATCGAAGATATTGACCGCCAGCGCTCGCGCCCGGAGTATGCGCGCCAGTTGCTCGACGACCTGGAGTGGCTCGGCCTGGGCTGGGATGGCCCCGTTCAGTGGCAGAGCCAACGCTCCGAGTTCTACGAAGAAGCGCTCAGCCGCCTGGCCGCGCAGGGGCGCACCTATGGTTGCACGTGCACGCGCGCGCAAATTATGGTCAGCTCGGCCCCACACCAGAGCGACGGCCGCGTTATTTATGGCGGCCGCTGCCGGCCCGTCGGCATGCCGCGCGTAGTTGACCCGCCCGCCGGGCGCCATGCGGTCCGCCTTTGGGTTCCCGACCGCAATATTGAGTTCACCGACCGCAACTTCGGCCCCCGGAGCGTCAATCTGGCGCGCGAGTGCGGCGACTTCGTTTTGCGGCGCAGCGACGGCGCCTGGGCCTATCAGCTGGCCGTTACGGTCGACGATGCCCTCATGGGGGTGACCGAGGTTGTTCGCGGCGCCGACCTGCTGCTTTCGGCGGCTCAGCAGATTTATCTGTTTGAGCTGCTCGGTTTTGACCCGCCGGAGTATGCCCATATCCCGCTGCTGCTCAACGACCGGGGCGAGCGCCTGGCCAAGCGCGATTGTGCCGCCAGCCTCGAGCAATTGCGCCCGCACCTGACCCCCGAGCAGCTCCTTGCCCGCATCCTTCCCCCCGACCAGCTCGCCCTCTGGCAGCAACTCAAGTGAGTGGTTCAAGGGGTGGAATTGTTGGGCGGAATGGCGTTAAAGTGGGCGGGGATTTGGTCGTTCGGATAATTATACGTAACTTTGGGGCGATTTTGTGCTTGTCCGCAAGGCGGCGCAAACCATGAAATAAACCAGACTTAATGCTAAAAAAGTTAACATTCGCACTCTTTGCCATAGCCTTTCAGTCCGGACTGCTCTACGCTCAGGAACCGATTTGGAGAGCACAGCGGCAAAGCATATATGAACTGGGCGGAAACGGCTCCGCGCAGCTCACTTTGAGCTATTCGGCCGCCATTACCTACAACTCCGCCGGTCAGCCGGTAGAAACCATAATGGTGTTTGCCGACGGCGAGCGTCAGCGCCGCACAGTTACCTACGACCAACCCGGCGGCAATGCCCTGGTCGAGCTCACCGAGCTGTTCAGCGGCGGCAAATGGCTGCCCATGAGCCGCAAGGAGCGCACCTACGACGAGCTCACCGGCATCATTACCTCCAATGTTGAAATAACCTACGTTGACGGCACCGAGCGCTTCGGCAACTGCTATCGCCGCACCATTACGCGCGACGCCGCCGGCAACGTAACCGCCGTGGCCATTTCCGTTCTCTACGACGGCGACTACGACGACATCCGCCGCATGACTGTCACCCCCACCGCCATTACCGTCAGCGAGCTGACCTACGACGGCGTCGGCTTTTTGTGGGTGGATGCCGAGAATTATACCGACATTGTGTGGGAGCGCACCGACGGCCAGATTGTCAGCACCGACGACCTCTTTTCGGGCGCCAACCGCCTGCAGAGCGCCCGTTTTGTGAACAATAACGGCTCCCAGCCCTATTTCGACTACCAAATCGTGGCCACCTACGGCGAGGGCAACGACTTTGACTGCACCATGAGCGGCCTCTACCAGGGGCTGGCCAACGCCGAAGTCAAGCGCAGCTACTCTGAAACCGCCGGCGCCGACGGCTTCATGACTTACCGGATGCTGACCAGCTACGACGTTGTCGGTTCCGATGAGCCCGCCGAGCTCTATCGCGAAGTGATTGAAATCGACCCCTGGGGCATCGAAACCCTCTATCGCGAAACCAGCTGGCTCGAGGGCGAGGCCGACGAAACCGTTGAGGTGGAGCGCATCACCGAGGTTGAGCGCGACCCCACCTATGGCTATCCGCTCAAAGCAGTTGCCGTTGAGGACGGCACTCCCCTGACCCGTATTGACTTTTCGAACTATATTGACTGCGCAACCATCGGCTCGCTCCGCTCAGCGGCGGCCACCGGCGCCCCCGATGCTCCGGCCTTTAACCTGAGCGGCCGGCGTGTGGCTCCGGGAGCTAAAGGCCTGGTGATTTCGCGCGGCAGCAAACAATTCAGAAAAAAATAACTCACATTATAACCAATCTAAAACTGTTTGTATGAAGAAGTTTAGACTTTCGAGCATTGGCGTCAGCGCTGCCGCTCTGCTGCTTCTCGCCGGCTGCGACGAGAGCATGTATGAAGGCTCCGGCACCGGCACCATTATGCCCGCAGTCACCTACGATTCAACAATCGTTGGTGCACGCGCAGTTGGCTCGCGAGCAGAGTTCAACGACTTAACAGTCCGCGATCTGACACTCTCACTCACCAAAGCCGACGGCTCTTTTTCGGCCGAATTCGCCTATGGCGATTTCCCGACCAGCCAGGAATTCACCGTTGGCAAGTACACTCTGACTGCCTCCTACGGCAATCCCACCGAGGAGGGCTTCGAAGTCCCCGCAGTCTATGGCAGCGCCGAGCTCAGCGTTAGCGAAGGCAAAGCCACTCAGGTCGAACTGACCGCCAAACCCTCCAAGGCAATGGTCGGCCTGACCTTTGCCGATGACCTTCTCGACTACATGACCGAAGTTTCGGCCGACGTTCGCACCGCGGCCAACACCATAGCTTATCCCACCTCGGAGACCCGCTATGTCTACACTCAGCCCGGTCGCGTTGCAGTCGACGTTACCTTTACCAAGCCCAACGGCAAGGCCGGCACTCTCGAAGCAATCAGCTTCGACGCCGAAGCCCAGCATCGCTATAACATCACCATCAGCCTCGGCGGCGATGGCGCCGGCTCGATCGAAGGCCTCACCGTTACCTACGACGACGCCGTTGAAGAGCAGGTTGTTGACCTCGACATTTCCGACGAAGTGCTGACCATTCCCGCTCCGGAAATCACTCTGACCGGCGCCGAAAACGGCCAGGTGCTCTCGATTATCGAAGGCTCGCCGCTCGGCTCCAACCCCAAAATGAAAATCACCGCCAAGGGCGGAATCAAGAGCGCTCTGCTCACCACCACCGGCGCCATCACCTCTGCCGGCTGGCCTGCCCAGATTGACCTGGCCGCTGCTTCCGCTTCGCAAATCGAATCGCTCGAAGCCATGGGCCTGAAGGGCGCAACCACCTTCCGCAACGCCTCGAAAATGGCCATGGTTGACTTCACCGGCGTTGCCAAACACATCAACGCAACCCCCGACGGCGCCGAACCCAACATGTTCTCGCTCATCATCACCGACACCAACGGCAAGACCTCCGAAACCTCCGGCTTCGGCATCAAGGTCGACAAACTCGCGCTGAATCTCTCGGCAATCGAGGGCGTTAAATACACCGGCGACGGTCAGGTTGAAGTTGAGATGGAATATAACGGCACTGCTCCCATCCAGGACGTCGTTACGGTTAAATACCGCACCAATGCAGGCGTTTGGAGCACAACGACCATTGCCGGCGCAAAAGTCGTTTCGCGCTCGATGCAAACCTATCGCGTAACGATCAATATTCCTGAAAACGCCAAGACTCCCATTACCCTCAAGGCTTCGGCCGGCAGTGCCGAAACCGGCGAAATCGTTATCCCCGACGGTCCTCGCGTGGCCGTTGTCGACAACGACGTTTTCGCAACCCACCTCTGGGCCTCCGTGACCATTGGTGGCAAACCCGTTACTGAAGGAACCTCGTTCGAGGTTTCGACCGACGGTGTAAATTTTGCTAAGGCCACCGGTTCGCCCGACGGTACCGACTACCATATTACCGGTGGCCTGAATCCCGCAACCACCTACTATTTGCGGGCAAAAGTCGGAGCTGACCTTAGCAATAAGGTAAAAATAACAACCGAGGCCGCCACTCAGCTGGTTAACGGCGACATGGAAACATGGACGTTTGAAAACGTCAGCAAAGGTGCCTTTCAGAAAAACAAATGGAGAAAAGACACTCCCGCAGGCCCCTGGGCGACGCTCAATGACCTGACTCTGTCGAAGCTCTCCAAAACCGCAGTACGCTCCGGCGCCGAAAGCACGATTGCCGACACCGGTTCCCACGCCGGCGCATATTGCGCTGCTGTCCGCACCGTTGGCTATGGCGGAAGTACAACCATCTCGTCATCGACCGACTATGCCGCCGGCGAAATCTACCTGGGCTCGGTCAGCGACACCTCCCCTAACTATGGTGCTCCCTTCGCTTCGCGCCCCAAAGCCGTTAAGTTCTGGTGGAAGCTCTCTGAGTTCCGCTCGGGCGACCAGGCGCTGGCCTCGGTTGAACTGGTCGATGCCGCCGGCAACGTTATCGCCCAGGCTCAGCAGACTTTCGGCAATAACGCCAACTTCACCGAAGCAACCCTGCCGCTAACCTATAGCCGCGGCGCCGCCAAAGCTGCAAAGATGCGTTTGAAGTTCCGCTCGTCGACCAAGCAGGATTCCGAACTTGGCAGCGCCGACGTCTGCTCCATTCCGGCCGCGAACACCACCCAGAAGTTCACCGGCACCACTTTCTATGTCGACGACGTAGAACTCGTCTACTAACCAACTTAGCAATCATTAAACCAAATTGAAATTCACAATGAAACTCAAATATCAAGCAGCATTGCTGACCGCTGCGCTGAGCCTCGGCGCCTGCAGCAGCGACGACCTGATTGTTGGCGGCGAATCGTCAGCAACCGGCAGCGTTGCCAAGCCGGGTGTTGAGGTCAACAACGTCGAAAAAGTTGTCAAGGCTCCCGCTTCGCGCGCAACCTACGATGTCAGCAACTATATTGTAGACTTCTACGCCGCCGGCCAGGACGTTCCCTACGTTTCCTATAAGTATTCCGAAATGCCCGGCACCGTGGAACTCCCCGTTGGCGACTACACCGCCCGGGTGCGCAGCCACAACGTTGAAAAAGCCGCATGGGACGCTCCCTACTTCGCCGGCACTTCCGCTCCCTTCGCTATCGCCGCCGGCGAAATCACCGAGGTGCAGCCCGTCAAGTGCGTGTTCTCCTCGCTGAAAGTAACCGTTGTTTTCGGCCCGAAACTCCGCGCCCAGCTCGGCGATGACGTTAAGGTAACCGTTGTTGCCAACGACGAAGGCGAACTCACTTTCACCCCCGCCACTACCGGCGCCGGTTACTTCGAAGTGGTCGACGGCTCAACAACCCTCGCCGCCACATTCGAAGGCACTATCGACGGCAATTACCAGACAATCCACCATGCTTTTGCCAATGCCGTCAAAGGACAGCACCGCATAATCACCTATGAAACTGGCGGCATGCTGCCCGACCCCGGTCAGCCCACCGGC
The DNA here is from genome assembly GCA_964508865.1 of uncultured Bacteroides sp. Lineage (GTDB taxonomy): Bacteria > Bacteroidota > Bacteroidia > Bacteroidales > Muribaculaceae > UBA3263. The sequence goes on from CAZDVP010000088.1 coordinate 7,152, forward strand.
ACTTTTGACCTGGGCGGCATTCAGATTGACTGGAGCTACGAAGATGTTGACCTCACCGGCGGCGTTGACCCCGGCAAGGAAGACGTTTTGGGTGATGACGACGAACCCAAACTTCCCCAAATTCCGGGCGATGACGATGACGACGACCCCAAGCCGCCGACTCCTCCCACCCCCGGCGATGACCCCATCGTGTTCTCCGGCACTCTCGAAAACGGCCAGACCTACACAACCACCCAGCTCAGCGCCTACACCGTTGAGGTTTCCGCTCCCTCGGGCATAGCCGACATGAAGGTGCAGATTATTTCTGAAGACGGTCTCACCCCTGCCGAGCTCGAAAATGTTGGCCTTACCGACAAGTTCTCGCTGGTCAACGACGAGCAATACTTTGAAGGTCTCGGCGGCCTCGGTTTCCCCGTTGGCGACGAGGTTAAGAACCACACCTCGCTCACTCTCGACATCACCGAGTTCATGCCTCTGCTTCAGGTTCTCGGCCCGAACACCGCCAAGTTCATCATGACCGTTACCGACAACGAAGGCAACTCGCTGCCGCTGGAATTCACCATTGTTAATCCCTAACCCATCTGACTGAACCCCTATGAACAAGAAAATCGTTCCCTTTCTGGGTATAGCCGCCGCAATGGCCGGTGGCCTTGTGAGCTGCTCGGATGAGCAGACTCTTGCGGTGGGCGAAGGCACAATCTACGTTTCCACCCGCGTTAACTCCGACATCGTTGTTGAAAGCCGCGCCGAGGCTGAAGAAGACCTCGCCGCGTCAACAATTGTGTGGGTCTACAGCGACCAGGGCGTTGTTCGCAAATATAACGGCATGGCCGAAGTTCCCGCCGGCGGCATCAAGCTCATCAGCGGCGACTACACCGTAAAGGCCTGGGCCGGCACTCTGAGCTATGCCTCCTTTACCGACCGCTGGTTTGAAGGCGCCGAATCCCTCACCGTTCAGGCCGGCAAGAGCATTGCCTGCGAGGTTGTCTGCAAAATCGCCAACGTTGTCGC
>CAZDVP010000089.1:0-8040 GCA_964508865.1 uncultured Bacteroides sp.
GGAAATTACTTAACGAGAGTCTTAACGCCGTTAACGATGTAGAGACCCTTGGTAGCGTTGGCTACGCGACGGCCCTGCATGTCGTAGATAGCGTTGCCCTGCTGAGCAGCAGCGTTGATTTCCTTGATGGAGTTGATACCTTCAACTTCAACCAGGGCGGGACGTTCAGCAACAACGTTGACAACTGCGTCGCCAGCTACGTGAGTATCACCAGCGAGGTATTTAACCGGAACAATCGAAACTTCTTCAATGTAGGTGGTGGGTTTGGGGCCGGTTTCATCGTTTACGCAGGTGAAACCGCCGGGCATGTAGGTCATAGCCAGATAGGTTTTGCCGTTGAGCTGGTCGGTGTACATGTCAACAACGCGGTAGCCGGTGTTAGCCCAGAAAGAAGGGAGTTTTTCATCGGTGTTGGGGCCGGGGGTGCCGGGTTCGTTGCTTTGAATGGCGGTATCGGTGATACGGAAAAGGATGCCATTGGCATTGTCGTATTCTCTGCAGCCTTCAACGTCGCAACGGAAAATCAGACGTACGCGGCAGAGTTCGCTGCTTGCGGGAAGAGCGAAGTTGTAGTTACCATAGCCCCACCAGTTAGTGGCAACAAGCTTGAGGGCATAGGCGCCTTCGTTCCAGGGATCTTCAACAATGGGAGATACTTCAGCAGCTGCAGCAACGGTTTTGGGCTGGTTAACGGCGCTGTTGAACCAGAGGGCTACGGTGCCGTAGGCGGGGTCAAACGAGCAACCGTCTTCCATCATAGCGGTAGGCCAGTTTTCGTTTTTAGCGGCCCAATCTTCGTCGCCACCGAAATACTGAAATTCGGGGCCGAAATTGTAGGTAAAGGCGGTGCCTTTTTCAAATACTTCTGCGGATGCGCAAAGAGCTACGCAAGCGCTGAGAGCGAGTAAAGTTTTTTTCATAAAAAACGTTTGTGTTAAAAAATTGGTTAATAAATAAGTGGATTAAATGTTCGGAATATAGGAATGAGCATCCGGGGAGGCTTGGTGTCTCCCCGAATAGCTCGAGTTTTTTAGTTCATTGCGCTGATGCGCTTGATGTTGGGGTTTTTGATTACTTCTTCGGGAGGGTATACGAAGTACATGGATTCATAGCCGCGCCATTCGGGAGCCATTTCAACATCTTCGGTAAGAACGAGGTCGAAAGCGAGAGGATATGTATATTCAATTCTCTTTTTCTGCGGGCGGGGATTGCCGGGAACCGTTACGGATTCGGTTTTGAATGAAGTAGTGAGGGCTCCTTGTTTAACAACAACGGCATTTTGCGAAGCGGCATCTTTGCGGTATTCCCAAACATCTTTGAGGCGGTCGAGGCGGAAGAGGTCGGCGCGGCGGGTTACGAGTGCAAGCGGGTAGCCGGTTACTTCATAGCCATGTTCGCGCACTGCGTGTTCGGCCATGTCGCTCTCAATTTGCTTCACGCCGGGGCCATATGCGCGGTCGAGCACAAGCTGAAAGGCCTGCTTGGCTTCTGAAACATATTTGCCGGTGCGGGCAGCGCATTCAGCAAACCAGCAAAGCACTTCGGAGTAGCGAATCAGACGGTGGTTCTGGGGAACTGACTGTCCCTGATATACGGGCTTACGGCAATCGTAGGGGGCTTCGATAGGAACCTGATTTTCGTCGGCATTGACCTGAAGTGACGCAAATGTGGGGTGGAAAATTTTGAACACAGCGTTAGAACGCGATGCAGTGGGTGCTTTTTCGTCGTCGGTAGCCCACCAACTGATGCAGATAACCTTGCCGGATACTTCATCAATGTAGTTATCGTTAGTATAGATAACTTCTTCGAATGTTGCGTCGCGGCGGGGACCTTCGGGGAATTCGGACCACCATTTGTATTCGGCGGCAAAGTCAATCCATCCTGCCTGGAATTGTTCGGGAGTTTGACATTTCGAGAACTGAGAGGTGAAGTTGTTCATGTTGCCGGGCGTGTTCATATAGCCAACGGTGATGAGCTGTTCGGCTGACCAGTTGTTGCCGTAACTGTAAATCTGGCCGTAGTCTTTTTCCAGTTCAAGGCCGTAGGTTGCTGCGCCATCGTAAACCTCTTTGAGAAGTTCAACAGCTTTTTCATAATATTCTATCCCGTACTGACCTTTTTCGTAGAAGGGCCAGCCGCCGCGATTCATATATACTGCAGCAAGGGTCGCCTTAACGGTAGCTGATGTTACCCAATAGTTGCACTTATCGGTGAAGCCATAGCTTTGTCCGCTGAATTTGAAATCGCGGTATGTTGCGGGAAGGTTGAGAGTATTTGCTTTCTCAAGGTCGCTAATAATTAGCTTATAGATATCCTCAACGCCGGTCATCGGAGTGGCATTGCCGTCGGGGAGGTTATGCTCGTTGACGGGGAGCGGACCGAAAACGCGCACCAGTTCGAAGTAGCTGTAGGCGCGCCAGTAGAGGGCGTTGCCCAGAGCGATGTTGATTTCTTGCCGGGATGCTTCGGTGGCATTTTCAGCGTTATCGATAATCAGGTTTGCGGCCTGAATCACCTGATAGCGGAATGCCCAGAGGTCGCGGGCGCCTTTTGTGTCAGACGGATCCTTGAAGGCGTCTGAGCTGGTGTAAGCTTCTTTCGAAAGGGTTGCAATGGTGATGTCGTCGCCTTGAAGCTGAACGATGTAAGGATTTGAGTGGCGCTGCGACTGAGTAACCTGACTATAGAGGGCGTTGAGGGCCAGGGTCAGGTCGTTGCCGCTTTTGAAGAAGTTTTCGGCAACCATTTTGCCCTTGGGGTCTTCTTCGAGGAAGTTAGCGCAGGATGTGGCGGTCAGGGCCAGTGCGGCAGCTACGCAGTATTTATATAGTTTTTTCATTTTGGATTATTCGGGTTAACGGGTTAGAACACGAAGCGTACGCCAAAGGAGTAGGTGCGGGTTGCGGGAGCGGAACCGAAGTCGATACCCTTCTGATATTCAGCGCCGCCATAGGTCAGACCTGCGGGGTTAACGCCCTTATAGCCGGTGATGGTGAAGGCGTTCTGAACGGAGAATTGCAGGCGGATGTCGGCAAACTTGGTCAGTGAGCGCTTGAAGTCGTAGCTCAGAGCCAGGTTCTCGAGGCGCAGATAGTCGGCTTTTTCAATCCACTGCGACGAAGCGCCATGATAAACGTTGCCGGTGGTTACGCGAGGGTCGGTAAGTTTGCCGGCTAATACATCGTCTACCCAATTTTCGGCAGTAACAAATTTGGAGTTGTTGATAAACGAGTTCATTGCAAAGCGCAGCACGTTCAGACGGTCGCCACCGAAGGAGCCGTTGAAGAACACGTTAAGGCTCAGGTTTTTCCAGGTAACAGTGTTGTTCCAGCCGAGCATGAAGTCGGGACTTGCCTTGCCGAGAATGGTGCGGTCGTCAACGCTTGGTTTACGGGTAACTTCGCCGGCAGCGGTATAGTAGGTGTCGTAACCCTCGGAGTCAACGCCTGCCCAACGGAAGCCGTAGAACGAGCCGATGGCTTCACCTTCCTTAACTATGATGGGGTCTGTGTCGAAAATCTGACTGGCGGGGTTGCTGAAAATAATGGGGTCGCTTTCGGTGAGTTTTTCAACGCGGTTTTTCATCCACGAAGCCTGCAGAGTGGTTGACCAAGTCCAATCGCGGGTCTGAACGGCAACTGCGGTTACGGAGAGGTCGACACCGGTGTTGCTGACTGCACCGGCATTCACGTAATATTGCTTGCCGCCGAGGTATGACGGGGGTGTGGTCATCAGCAGGGCGTCCTGGGTGCGCTTGTAGTACCAGTCGAGGTTCACGTCGATGCGGCCGTTAACGAAGCCGAGGTCAAGACCAACGTCAACCTGATTTGTTTTTTCCCATTTCAGGTCGGGGGTGGGCATGGTGTCGCTCCAGTAGCCGGGGTAGGCGTTATTGGTGCCGTAGTATGCAACCGCACTCGACAGGAGGGTCATGGTCTGATAGGGAGAGATGTCCTGGTTGCCGATGATGCCCCAGCTGGCGCGGAGTTTCAGATTACTCAGAACCGAGGGCGATACGTTGGCCATGAACGGTTCGTTGGTGGCGGTCCAGGCTGCGGCGACTGAGGGGAAGTAAGCCCACTTGTTGTTGCTCAGGCGCGAGGAGCCGTCGGCGCGGAAGGTTGCGGTCAGCATGTAGCGGTCTTTCCAGGAGTAAATTACGCGTGCAACTGCCGACATAAGGGTCCATTTTGAGTAGCTGTTGCCGGCATCTTTGGTTTCTGCAACGCCAACATTCCACCAGCCAACGCTTTCGGTGAGCAGGTTTTTGCCGCTGATGCTCATGCCGCGGGTGGTTGATGATGTTGCTTCCCAAACGGCGGTTGCAGTCAGCGAGTGGCCGCTTTCCCAATTGTTTATGTAGGTGAAGTTATTGGTCGACTGGAGCAGCCAGCGGTTGGTGTTGCTGTTGCCCATGTTGCTTGTGCCGCCGGGAATGCGCTTGGTGTCGGAAAAGTTGTAGTTATACATATTGGCGTAGTCTACGCCGTTTGAGGTGGTGAAGGTCAAACCCTTGCAGATGTTGAACTTCAAGTCTACGCGGCCATTGAGAATATCGCGGCGACGTTCGTTTTCCGAGGTGATGGTGCTATAGGGCGAGTTGGCCATAGCCGAGTTAATGGGGTCGAGGTTGTAGGCACCCGCAGCGTTGAGCAGCGACATGGTCGGCGAGAAGGTGTAGGCACCCCAAATCGGGCCTACGCCCATTTCGAAGCCGCCAACGCCGTGGCCGTTGCCGTGGCTCATGTCAACGTCGACAGTAGTTTCGAGCCAGGGGGTGACTTTTGCGTGAACGTTGGCTCGGGCGGCGAAGCGTTCGTAGCTCGAGTAGTCAATAACGCCTTTATCCTTCATGTAGTTGGCCGAGAAGTAGGTCTGAATCTGGTCGTTACCCTTGGTGTAGCTCAGCTTGTAGTTCTGGGTCATGCCGGTGCGGAAGAGCTGGTCGAGCCAGTCAACGCCCGGGTCAGAGCCGTCGAGGTAGGGGGTGATATATTCATTGTTGGTCAGCTTGGAGCCGAACGAGAGGTTTGCCATATCGGCGTTGGTAACGTTGCCTGCGGCATCGTATTTGGGAACGTAGTAGGGGTTGGGGTAGGGGTTCACCAGAGCTTCGGCATATTTCTGGGTCGACATAACCTTAGGCATGTTGGTTACTTCGCTCCAGCCCAGCGATGCGTCGAAGGTGATTTCGGCGGAGCCGGTTTTGCCGCGGCGGGTGGTGATGAGCACTACGCCGTTGGCGCCGCGCGAACCGTAGATAGCGGTTGAGGATGCGTCTTTGAGAATCTGCATCGAGGCGATGTCTTCGGGGTTTATGCCTTCGAGGCCCGATTCGCGAACGAGGCCGTCGACAACGTAGAGCGGTTCGTTGCTCTTGTTGATTGAGTTGGCGCCACGGATTCGGATTTTGGGCGAAGCGCCGGGAACGCCGCCGCTGATAACGTTAACGCCGGAAACGCGGCCCTGAAGGGCTTCGCCAACGGTGGTTACGGGTTGAGCGGAGAAGGCTTTGCTGTCAACAACGCTGACGGAGCCGGCAAGGTCGGCTTTGCGCACTGTGCCATAGCCGATAACGACTACTTCGTCGAGCATTTCAGAGTTATCGTTGAGAGTAACGCTGACGGGGGCAGTTGAGGTTACTTTAATTTTTTTGGTTTCGTAGCCAATAGAGGTTACGGAGATGTCGGCCGGGAGTTTGGCCACTCTAAGCTGGAAGTTGCCGTCGATGTCGGTTGCGGTTGCTTCCTTGGAATTGTCTACCCTGACGGTTGCGCCGATAATCGGTTCACCTTCCTTGTCGAGGACCGTGCCGGTAATCTGGGTCAGATTCTGGGCCGACATGGACAGCCAGGCTGGTAGAAACCCGACCAACAGGAGCAAGATAACTCTGAGTTTATCCATGGTAAATAGTTGATGGTTAGTTAGTTTTTCGGCTCTGCCGAGGCTTTGCCTTGAACTTGATTGGTTTAAGTTTGGTTATAAATTGCCGACAAATTTAAACGTTTTTTTTATATTTTCAAAACTTTTTCAGGAAAATTTATGGTTGCGCGGGGAGTCGGCGGCGCAGATAGAAGCGGCTGGTTGCGAGCCAGAAGAGCAGGGCTCCGGCTGCCTGAGCGGCGGCCACGAGGCGGAAAGCGGCGGCATAGCCGCTATATTGGGCAATAAATCCGCCAAGAAGAATGCCGATGCCCATGCCGAGGTCCCAGGAAATGAGAATGGAGGAGTTGGCGGTGCCGCGCTGGTCGTGGCGGGCAACGTTGAGAAACATGTTGAGAAACGCCGGATACATCTGGCCGTTGCCCAGGCCGACCATCAGCGCCGACAAATAGAAGGTCCACTCGCCCCAGGCGCCGGCAAAGAGCACGAAGCCAATGGTTGAGAGCACCACTCCGCGCAGGCAGTTTTCAACTATTTTGCCTTTGCGGAGCTGGCGCGCGCCAATCAGCCGCGACAGCATCAGTCCGCCCGACAGGATGGCGAAGAATATGCCGGTGCCGTCGGTAATGCCGAGCGATTCGCGGCCGTAGATTGCAACATAGTTGCTCATAACGCCCCAGCAGAGGCCAAACAGGCAGATATTGATGGCCATTAGCCAGGCGCGGCCCAGAAAAAAGTGGTCCATGCTGAGTTTGGGCTTGTTGGCCACTTTTTCGCGCGGGGGCAGCTTAACGGTCGTGGTCACCATAAAGCCGGCCAGGGCCAACGCCAGCGACAGCCAGAAGAGCAGCGCGAAGTTGCTCGTCGCTCCATAAATATATATGCCTGCGCTGGGGGCTATGGCCATGGCCAGATTGTTGCTCAGCCCATAGTAGCCCACCCCTTCGTTGCGGCGGGAAGAGGGGAGGACGTCGATGGCAACTGTTGAGTTGGCAACCGTTGTTGCGCCGAAGGGAATGCCATGGAAGGTGCGCACAATGGCAAACATCAGCAGGGTGCCGGCGCCGATATAGCCCGCAAAGCATAGAAAGAAGAAGAAAAAGCAGAACATCAGAACCGTTTTGCGGTTGAACGAATCGACCACGAAGCCTGAAAACGGCCTGATAAGCAGCGTTGCCACCACATAGCCGCTCAGAGCCAGACCGATCATGTCCTTGTCGGCGCTGAACTGCTCGTCGAGATAAATCGGCAGCAGCGGCGTCAGCAAATAGAAGGCAAAAAAGAGCAGGAAATTGCTCGTCATAACCTTCAGATACTCGCTATTCCAAAGCTTATCACTCATCTTTTTGACGGATATTATACTCTATTGGGGCTGCAAAGTTAGCAAATATTATCGGAAATTAAGAATAATTGTTTTTGTGATTTGAAATTATTTCGTACCTTTGCACGTGATAAACAAGGCGAACTTTAAAACTACATAAAAACCCAATACAACAATTCAAGTAATCAAACCACTTATGAGCAAGATCGATTTGACTCAGTATGGAATCACGGGTACTCCCGAAGTTTTCCACAACCCCTCCTGGGACCAGCTCTTCGTTGACGAAACCAACCCCGCTCTGACCGGCTACGAAAAAGGCCAGGAAACCGAGCTCGGCGCAGTTAACGTTATGACCGGCATCTACACCGGCCGCTCGCCCAAGGATAAATTCTTCGTTATGGACGACACCAGCCGCGACACCATCTGGTGGACCTCCGAAGAATATAAGAACGACAACAAGCCCATCACTCCCCAGACCTGGAACGCCCTGAAGGAAATTGCCGACAAGGAACTTTCAAACAAGCCCCTGTATGTTGTCGACGCTTTCTGCGGCACCAACAAGGATACCCGTCTGGCCGTTCGCTTCATCGTTGAAGTTGCATGGCAGGCCCACTTCGTTACCAACATGTTCATCCGCCCCACCAAGGAAGAACTCGACAACTTCAAGCCCGACTTCGTTGTTCTGAACGCTTCGAAGGCCAAAGTTGAAAACTGGAAAGAACTCGGCATCAACTCCGAAACCTGCGTTGCCTTCAATCTGACCGAACGCATGCAGGTGATTATCAACACCTGGTATGGCGGCGAAATGAAGAAGGGCATGTTCTCCATTATGAACT
>CAZDVP010000090.1:0-7863 GCA_964508865.1 uncultured Bacteroides sp.
CGTTTTAAAGATTAGAGGGTGACGACGGTGATGCCGGCGCCGCCGAGGCGGACGTCTTCGTCGGCGAAGGACCGGATGCCGCCGACCGTTGCGAGGTAGCCGCGAATGGCCTGGCGCAGGGCTCCGGTGCCGGTGCCGTGGAGAATGCGCACCCGGCCGGCGCTGAAGCGAATGGCGTCGTCGATAAAGTAGGTAACGGCCTGCAGAGCCTCGTCGGCCCTCATGCCGCGCACATCGATTTCCTGCTTGAAGTCAAGGCGGCGCGCATGATGTTGCTCGGCGGTGGCCATGGCCACGAGAGTCGGGGTTTCCACCTTTGGCCGCTGAATCGTTGGGCGCAGGCGGTCGAGTTTCACCGTTGTGCGCAACATGCCGAAGCTCACCGTTGCGTTCTTACCCTGAATTTCAAGCACCCGACCGGGCATTTCCTGACCAACGAGTTTAACGAAGTCGCCAACCTCAATCGGCTTGGTCTGCTCGGGAGCCTTGGGCTTGGGTGCCTTTTTGGCCTTCGGGGCTTTTTTGAGCAGCGGATGATCGGGTTCGGCGGTTTGCAGGCGCTGCTGCTCGGCCTGGAGGTCGCTGCGCAGCCGGCGCGTTGTATCGCGCTCGGCCTGAGCCAGGCGGATTTCATGAATGGTGCGCTCAATGGCCGCATTGGAGCCTTCAACTATTCGGCGGGCCTGCTCTTTGGCATCGGCCAGAATTTCGCGGCGGTGGGTGCGCAGCTCGTCGGCCTTGGCCTCGTAGTCGGCCAGAACGTTTTCGATTTTCTTTTCCTTCTGGCGGATTGCCATGCGCTTGTTCTCCCAGTAGCGGCGGTCGCGGGCAATATCGAGCAGATATTTGTCGATGTTGACATAGTCGGAACCGACAATCTCCTTGGCGCGGTCTACAATGTCGGCCGGCAGCCCGATTTTGCGTGCGATTTCTATGGCAAACGAGGAGCCGGCGGTGCCGACAACGAGCTTGAACATCGGCTCCATTCGCTGGCGGTCGTAGAGCATTGAGCCGTTAACAAGGCCGGGCGTCTCCTCGGCCAGCTGCTTGAGGTTCTGGTAGTGGGTGGTGATTACGCCCCAGAGGCCCAGCTCGGCAAAGCGGGCAAGAATCGCCTGGGCTATGGCTCCGCCGATGAGCGGCTCGGTGCCGCCTCCGAATTCGTCGATAAGAACGAGCGTCGAGTCATTGCCCCGGGCCATGAAGTGCTTCATGTGGGTCAGGTGCGACGAATAAGTCGACAGGTCATTTTCGATGCTCTGGTCGTCGCCAATGTCGATGAAAATGCTACCGAATATTCCCATGTGGGAGTTCTCATATAGCGGCGGCAGGATTCCGCACTGAGCCATGTATTGAACGATGCCAACGGTTTTGAGCGTCACCGACTTACCGCCGGCATTCGGGCCGGAAACAATCAGCAGGCGCTCGGCCGGGGTGAGGAGGATGTCGAGCGGAACAATTTCCTTTCCCTGAGCGCGCAACGAGGCGAGCAGTCCGGGGTGGCATGCGTGATACCACTCCAGTTCGGGCCCGTCGGAAAGGTGGGGCATATGGGCGTCGATATCGCGCGCATAGAGTGCTTTGGCATGAATGAAGTCGAGCTCGGCTGCCACGGAACATGAATCGAGAATCGACGGAATCGAGGGGCGCAGCTCGGCGGTCAGAGCCATCATTATGCGAGCTATTTCGCGGCGCTCATCAATCTGGAGTTCGCGCAGGCGGTTGTTGGTCTGCACCACCTCGGCCGGCTCGATAAAAAGGGTTTTGCCCGAAGCGGATTCGTCGTGGACAATGCCGGAGATTTTGCGTTTAAACATTGGCGACACCGGCAGAACCATGCGGCCGTCGCGCACCGACGGAGTCACATCTGAATCAATGTAGCCCTGAGCAACGGCTTCGGCCATTACGCGGCGCATGGCCGAGGCTATGGCGCCCTGGGCGCGGCTGAGCTCGTGGCGAATATCGGCCAGCTCGGGCGACGCCGAGTCGAGCACGTTGCCATAGCGGTCGATAACGCGGTCAATCATCCTCACGAGCTCCGGGAAACTGCCCAGAGTCGACGCAACAGAGGCCAGGCGCGGATAGAGCCGGGCATTTTCGTCGTCGGCAAAAAAGGCGGCTATGTCGCTGAACGCGATGAGTGCATTGCGCGTAGAGGCAAAATCCTCGGCGCTAAGAAAAGTGCCGTCGATCCGCACCGCAAGCAGCGCGCGGCGAATGTCGCCAACGCGGCCCAGAGGCAGCTCATCGTTGCCGTCGGAAATAATGGCCAGCATTTCGGCAGTGGATTGCAAGGCCGACGACACGGCGGCGAAATCACTCGAAAAAGCAATAGCCCCGGCGGCGAAGTCGCGCCCCGGAGCGGTCAGGCAATGTTGGGCAATCGCGCCTCGGATGGCGCTGAACCCGATTTTTTGTTCAAAAGATTCAGGATAGACCATTTGAAAACCTTTTCACTTAAAGAACACGCGCGGCCAGGTCCTTGTCGGTCGAGGCCAGTTGCGAACGGAAAGCGTCGATATAGGCATCGGCAGCGAGCGAATCGCCCTGCTGACGCAGCTTCCATTCGCGCGATTTAACGGCAAGGAGCGCAGCGTGGATATCGCGCTCGGCAACATAGTTGGCGTTGCAAAAAGCCTGAGCATCGGCCCGGCCGCGCTCAACAGCATCGGCCGGCAGGCCGCTTTCGCTTCCGGAGTTGGAACAGGCGCCCAAAGTCAGGCATATAACTATTAAGGAGAGAAGTTTACGCATAGAAACTGTTGATAATGTCGCGCACCTGCTCCATGAGCCAGCGCGGGGTTGAGGTTGCGCCGCAGATTCCGACGGACTTGGCATCGCCAACGAGGTCGGGGGTCATTTCAGCGGCAGAAGATATGAAGATTGTTCGGGGGTTTTCGTCGCGGCAGCGCTCAAACAGAAAGTGGCCGTTAGAGCTCTTGCGTCCGGCAACGAAGATGATAACGTCGTGGGCGCGGGCAAATTCCCGCAGTTTATCCACGCGGTTGGCAACCGAGCGGCAAATGGTATCAAACGAGCTGAACTCCACTCCCGGGTTCATGCGCCGGGCCAGATGATCGGAAATCTGGCGGAGCCCGTCGAGGCTCTTTGTTGTTTGCGAATAGAGCAGAGTCGGGCGCGCGGGGTCAACCGCGTCGAGGTCGGCGGGCGTTTCAACCACGCGGGCGTTGCCGTCGGTCTGGCCGAGCAGACCGTTGACTTCGGCATGGCCATGCTTGCCGTAGATAACAATCTGCGGATTCGAAGGCGAATCGTAGGCAGCCTTGATGCGCTGCTGCAGGCGGAGCACCACCGGGCAGGTCGCATCGATTATTTCAATGGAATTGCGGCGCGCGGTTTCGTAGGTCGACGGCGGCTCGCCATGGGCGCGCAGAAGCACCTTGACGTTGCGCAACCGGGCCATTTCCTCATGCGAAATGGTTTGCAGCCCGAGCGCGCCAAGGCGGTCAACCTCATCGGAGTTATGCACTATATCGCCCAGGCAATAGAGGCGCCCCGACTGGCGGAGCTCATCTTCAGCCATGGAAATTGCGCGCGTAACCCCGAAGCAGAAACCGCTGTCGGAGTCAATCTCTACTTGCGGCTTTTTCGTATTGGGCAATGAGCCAGTCATTTTGCTCTTCGATTGTCATTAGGGAGTTGTCGAGGTCAATGGCGTCGGCGGCGCGGCGCAGCGGGCTCTCGGCGCGCGTTGTGTCGACCATGTCGCGGTGTTCAACGTTGGCCAGCACTTCCTCATAAGTGGTTTGAGTGCCCTTTTCGGTCAACTCCTTGAAGCGGCGGGCTGCACGCACTGAAGCCGGCGCGTTCACAAAAATTTTCAGTTCCGCATTGGGGAACACCGTAGTGCCTATGTCGCGGCCATCCATAACGATGCCCTTCTGCTCGCCGTAGGCGCGCTGGCGGTCGACCAGGTCGCGGCGCACTGCGGCTATGGCCGCTATGGTGCTCACATGGGCGCTCACCTCCATGCCCCGGATCTGCTGCTCAACGTCGGCGCCGTTGAGCATGGTGCGCTGGCCGGCGGGAGTCACCGCGAAATCTATAGTGGTTGCAGGCAGGGCGGCAATCAGCGCCGGCTCATTGACCGCACCGTCGGCGGCAATCAGCTCCTTCTGCATGGCCAGCAGGGTCACTGCGCGATACATTGCGCCGGTGTCGACATAGCGATAACCGATTTGGCGGGCCAACGCCTTGGCCATGGTGCTCTTGCCGGTCGAGGAATAGCCGTCGATGGCAATTATAATGGGTTTTAAGCTCTTAGAACTCATATAGGTTGGTTGTGAGGTTAATCATGAAAGTTGCTGCGCTCTTGTGGGGCTGGGCAAACGCCACCCCGACGCCGAAGTTGCGCACCTTCAGCCCGGCGCCTATCGAAAAGCCCGACAGGAAATTGCGGTGGTAGGTCGCCATGTCGGTTTTCATTTTGTGGTTATAGGCCAGGTTGAAAAACACGCGCTCGGTCGGCTTCCACTCCAGGCCGAAAATCAGGTGGCGGAAAAGGTTACTGCCGAATTTATCGACCTTTTCAGCGCCGGTTTCAACGTCTGTGTGCTTCCAGTATGGCAAATGCCAGCGGGTCAGGTTCCAGGCCGTTATGTTTATATAGAGCGGCGACCGGCCCAGCGCCTTGGTCCAGCCCAGGCGAACGTCAATAGGGAGTTTGTCGGCCTGGTCATTGAACTTCTTGACCTGGCCGCCGAGATTGGAAACCACCAGCGAAAGCGACGAATCATAGTCGGGGTCGAAATAGTTCACGCCTAAGTCTGTGGCAATAGCCAGGGCGTTATAGCCGGCATAGTTCGAATAGAGGAAACGCAGGGCAATGCCGCCGCGCCATTTCTCGCCTATGTTGTGGGAATACGCGGCCGAAAAGGCCATGTCCATCGGCGAGGTCGATCCGGTAATGGTTCCGTCGGGCAGCGTGGTTTTAATGGAGCCGTAGCCGAAATAGTGCAACCCGATGCTCCATGCGCCATTGTCGCCGGCGGCGGAGGCAAACTTGGCCGATGCGAAATTAGAGCCGCCAACGTAGCGCATATAACCGATGCCTACGTTGCGCGACATTTCCGGACCCAGCAGAGCGGGGTTCTGGTCGGTGGTCATAACGTCGTCGCCATCGACCGTTGAAATATTCACGCCGCCAAGGCCATATATGCGCGTTGAGCCACTTATATCCAGAAAGTTATAGGCAGTTTGACCTCCGACTTGCGCCCGGACGCCAACTGCCGCCATGAGGATAAGCAGCAGAACGTAAAATCTGCGATTCTTAATATTCACATTCTATTAACGCACCCGCGGCGGAATTATTGCCTGCAATCCCTACAAAGACCTTTGAGCATATAATTCACCGAACGCACCTCAAACCCATCGGGCACCGCAACCGGCGGAATCACCTCGCTGTCGAGGCAGAAAACGCGCCGGCATTTTTCGCAATAAAAATGCGGATGCTCGTCGTTCTGGGCGCTATGGTCGTGGCTATGGCAGAGCTCATATTTGGTGATTCCGCGGCCATCTTCGAGCAGATGAACCAGGTCGTGGTCGGCAAACAGGGTCAGAGTGCGCGAAATGCTCGAGCGCTCCAGAGTTTCGAGTTCGGTTTCGAGCTCTATCAGGCTCACCGGCGCCGGAGCGTTGAGAAGCGCCCGCAAAACCAAAAGGCGATTGGCTGTTACGCGCACTCCGGCCGACTCGAGAATTCTTTCTTCTTCAACCATAGGGGCGTTTTCAATTAGCAATGGAGCGCCAGCGGGTCAGCAGGGCGGCGAAATCGTCGGGCAGCGGAGCGGTGAAAAACATTTCCCGGCCGGTTCGCGGGTGAACGAAACCGAGAGTGCGCGCATGGAGCGCCTGGCGCGGACAGGCTTCGAAGCAACCGTCGATAAAGCGTTTGTAGGTGGCCGAGGGCACGCCGCGCAGAACCTTGTCGCCGCCATAGCGGGCATCGTTGAAAAGCGGATGCCCCAGGTGGCGCATGTGAACTCGAATCTGATGAGTGCGCCCGGTTTCCAGAACGCAGCGCACCAGCGAAACGTGGGTCAGCGGCTCAATAACCTCATAGTGAGTAACGGCATGCTTGCCGTTGGGATCGTCGGGCGCGAGCACCGCCATTTGCAGGCGGTCCTTGGGGTTTCGGCCAATCAAGGTGACGACCGTGCCCTTTTCCGGATTGGGAATACCCCAGACCAGGGCCTGATATTCGCGCTTGGTAGTTTTTGCAAAAAACTGCGCGCCGAGGTGAGTTTTGGCCTCGGGCGTTTTGGCAACCACGAGCAGCCCGGAGGTGTCCTTGTCGATTCGGTGAACAAGGCCCAGACGCGGGTCGCTCACATCATAGTCGGGATTATCCTTGAAGTGCCAGGCCAGGGCGTTGACCAGGGTTCCGGTGTAGTTGCCGTGGCCGGGGTGCACAACCAGTCCGGCCGGCTTGTTGACCACCAGCACCGTATCGTCCTCATAAACAATGTCGAGCGGAATATCTTCGGCAATGATTTCGTTTTCGTAGCGCGGGCGGTCCATGACTATCTGCACAACGTCGAGCGGCTTTACGCGATAGTTGGCCTTGACCGGTTTGCCGTTAACGAGAATGCAGTCGGCATCGGCAGCCTGGCGTATGCGCGAGCGCGACGACCCATGCATGCGGTCGACCAGAAACTTGTCGACGCGCAGCAGCTCCTGACCCTTGTCGGCCACGAAGCGGAAGTGCTCATAAAGCTCCCGGCCGTCGAGCACCTTAATCACCGGCGAGTCAGGCTCTTCGTCGAGCAGTTCGTCGGAAATATCGGCGCCGTCAGTCGTCATATATTGAAGTTTCGAAATCGTCGGCAATCTCCACTTCGGAATATTCCTCGACGGAATCAACCGGAGTTTCGCCATAGCCCTCGCCAACCTCAACAACTATGGTTGAAGTCAGGGGGAGTTTGGTGCCCGCGCGCAGGGTAACGCCCATGCTCTTGACCGCGAGCACCAGGTCGCGATAGTCCGACGGAACGCGCACTTCGCGAATATCCTTAAATCCCATGGATTCGAGCGAGGCGCGAGCCTGGCGAACGGAGCACCCGACCAGCTCGGGCAAGGTTACCTGGCGCGGCGACATGGCGTTGATGGTCAGATAAACCGTGCGACCGGGCTTGACGCGATTGCCGGCGGGAGGGACCTGCTCGACTATGGCGCCACGCTCGCAGGCGGAGTCATAGACGGAGTCGACCACTTCGGTCAGCAAATCGCAGCCACTGAGAATATGGCTTGCCTCGGAAACGCCCATATGGCGCACATCGGGAACTACGCGGACCTGACCGTGGGCAGTCCAGACGTTCAGGCCAAACATAACGCCGCAAACCAACACTATTGCCACAACAAACATCAGCAGCAGGTTGGTCAGAATCAGGTGCTTCTTGAAAAATTCCATTGGGAGGAGGTGGTTAAAAAAAGGCGGGAGGCCGTTGACTGCGGACCTCCCGTTGATGCCTTACTTACGGATACCGAGCTCTTTCTGAGCAATGATGGCACGGTAGCGGTTGATGTCCTTGCGAATCAGATAATCCAGCAGGCGACGACGCTTACCAACCAGTTGCTTCAGGGCGCGGGCCGTAGCATAATCTTTGTGATTTGACTTCAGATGTTCAGTCAAATGAGCAATACGGACCGAGAACAATGCTATCTGGGCCTCGGGGGAACCAGTATCAGTCTTACCCTTACCGTATTTCTCAAAGATTTCAACTTTTTCGTCAGAATTAAGATGCATTCTTTGGAAATTTTGGTGGTTAATAATTAGTGAATATTTGCTAAAAGCGCTGCAAAGTTACGAATAATTTCCCTAACCCCCAAACTTTTTCGCATTTT
>CAZDVP010000091.1:0-7787 GCA_964508865.1 uncultured Bacteroides sp.
CCGCGTCTGCTACGACATCTCCTCCAAACCCCCGGCAACCATCGAGTGGGAGTAATCTATGCATCTCATTACTAACAATCTGCAGAAGTTGTTCGCCTTATGCCGAAAGTATAAGGTAAGTAAGCTATATGCCTTTGGGTCTATTCTTACTGAAAAGTTCAATGACAAGAGCGATGTGGATATTCTTGTGAACTTCAACTCTGAGATTGATTATAATAACTATGCCGACAATTATTTTGACTTTTACAATGCCTTGAAATCGTTGTTTGGGCGAAACGTTGATCTGGTGGATGAAACCTCAGTCAAAAACCCCTTTTTCCGCGAAGAACTGAACGAAACCAAACATTTGATTTATGGATAGAAAGTTGTGTAAATATCTGTCGGATATACTATCTTCAATCTTGGAGATAGAATCCTTTATGGCTGACCGGCCTAAGGAGTATGCCACATTTTGCAACGACACTCTTTTTCGTCGTGGGGTAGAGCGCAACATTGAAATAATGGGCGAAGCCATGAATCAGGTACTCAAAATTGAGCCTGACATCAACATAACGGCCGCACGAAAGGTTGTGGACACAAGAAATTTTGTTATCCATGCCTATGATTCTCTGAAGCCCGATATCCTTTGGGGTATTGTTGTTAACCATATGCCGCTTCTGAAAGAGGAAGTTGAAAGTCTACTTAATAGGTAATAAAAATAATTCATAAATAAAAAACGATTATGATTAAAGGAATTCTTAGCATTGCAGGCCGCCCGGGCCTTTATAAGCTGATTCAGAGCGGCCGCGGCTCGCTGATTGTTGAACAGCTCCAAACTGGCAAACGTTTGCCCGTTCAGCAGCGCGACCGCGTGATTTCGCTGGCCGATGTGGCAATGTATACCGACGGCGACGATGTGCCCCTGGGTCAGGTGCTCACTTCGCTCTCCGATGTGGCCGAAGGCAAGGAAGTCGACATCAAGCAGGTTGAAACCGAGGGGCTGCGCGAGTTTTTCGCCAAAGTGCTCCCCGACTATGACCGCGAGCGCGTCCACGTTTCCGACATCCGCAAGCTGCTGAGCTGGTATAACATTCTGGTTGCCGCCGGCATCACCGAATTCCGCGACCCCGAAGGCGAAGAGGAGGCCAAGGAAGAAGCCCCGGCCGAATAATAATATTCAACACTGCAAGTTTGAGCTATGAAACGTTTGCTGTTAACCTTATTTGCCGCACTGGCTCTGGTCAGCGCATCGGCTGAAAAGTCTAATTCCAAAACGCAATATCGCGTTTATGGTGTGGCATTCTATAACCTTGAAAACCTGTTTGACACAATCAACAACAACGGCAACTACGACAAAGAATTTTCGCCCGAAGGCGCACGCCAGTGGAATGGCCATAAATATTGGAGCAAAATCAACAAGCTGGCCTATGCGATTTCGCACATGACCAGCCAGACAACTCCGATGGGACCGGCTATTATCGGCGTCAGCGAAATCGAGAATAAGTCGGTGCTCGACGACCTGGTTGCAGCCGATGCCCTGCGCGCCTGGAACCTGCAGGTCGTTCACCACGATTCGCCCGACCGACGCGGCGTTGACGTTGGTCTGCTCTATAATCCGCGTTTCTTTAAGTTCGAAAGCGTGACCAACCACCGTCTGCGCATTCCCGGCAACGACAAGTTCCGCACCCGCGACCAGATGTGTGTTACCGGTATGCTCGGCAACCGCCGCGTGTCGGTTATCGTGAACCACTGGCCCTCGCGTCTGGGCGGTCAGGAGCAGAGCAGCTATCTGCGCGAAGCCGCGGCCGACCTGAGCAAGCACATTGCCGACTCGATCTGGGCCATTGACCCTGACCGCGGCATTTTCGTTATGGGCGACTTGAACGACGACCCCGACGACCGCAGCGTTGCCCAGAACCTGGGCGCTGTGAAGAACACAGCCGACGCTGAGCCCCACACGTTCTACAACCCGTTCTGGTCGGTGCTCCGCGACCGCGGCATCGGCACCCTGGCCTACAAGGGCGCCTGGAACCTGTTTGACCAGATTGTTGTTTCCGGCAATCTGCTCAGCGAAAACGCTCAGGCCGAGGACCTGCAATATTTCAAAAACGTTGTTCATAACCATGACTTCCTGATTGACACCAACGGCACCCGCAAGGGCTATCCGCACCGCACCTTCTCGGCCGGCGCATGGCTCGACGGTTATTCCGACCACTTCCCCACCGAAGTGTTCCTCAAACAGGCTGTTATGCCCAAAAATAAACGTTAATACGCTTAGATGCTGAAAGTTAAAATCGTAAATAAAAGCCCGTTCGCGCTCCCGGCCTACGAAACCTTCGAGGCCGCGGGCATGGACGTGCGCGCCAACCTTGCCGAACCGTTCACCCTGGAGCCCGGCGAGCGCACTCTGGTGCCGACGGGGCTGTTCATGCAGCTTCCGTCGGGCTATGAATGTCAGGTTCGTCCGCGCTCCGGCCTGGCCCTGAAAAAGGGGATAACAGTGCTCAACACTCCCGGCACCATTGATGCCGACTATCGCGGCGAGGTGGGCATTATTCTAATCAATCTTTCGAAGGAACCGTTTGTTATCAACCCCGGCGAACGCATTGCGCAGCTGGTTGTCAAACAATATGCCCGCGTTGAGTGGGAGCAGGTTGACCGCCTCGACCAAACGCAGCGCGGCGACGGCGCCTTCGGCCATTCAGGAACGAATTGAAACCGCTGCGCTTTCTCCTCGCCCTGTGGGTCGGGCTTTGCGGCTTAGCCGCTGTTGCCGCCTCTCCGTCGGCCTACGATTCCGAAGCCCGGAATCGTAAGTCGGACTATTATTTTCTTGAAGCGCTGCGCCAGCGCTCGCTCGACCGAGAGGATCTGGCCCTGGCAATGATGAACCGCGCGCTGGAGCTCAACGATGTTAAAACCGACGGCGAAGCCTATGAGCTGGGCATCAGGCTGATGCTCTTCGGCCGCACCACCCGCGACTCGCTGCTCTACGACCGCGGGCTGCAACTGTGCGAAGGCTATTTCGCAAAGCATCCGTCGGATATGTTTGCCGGCGACCAGCTGGCGCAATACCATGCGGCTTCGGGCAACATTGGTCGCGCAGTTGAGATTTTCGACACTCTGCAGACCTACTATCCGACCAATGCGCTCATAACCGCCAACCATGCCGATATGCTGCTGCGTGCCCAGCGCCTGGGCGAGGCGATTGACCTTTATCGCAATCTGGAAAAGGTTGTTGGGCGGAATCCGAGCCTGACGCAGCGAATAACCAACGTTATGGTCTGGCAGGGCGACACGGTTGGCGCGCTGGCCGAAATCGACGGACTGATTGCCTCTCAGCCCCGCAGCGTCGATGCCTTGCAGCTGGGCGCGGCGGCCGCCTCGCAGTTCGGTCGCCTCGATCAGGCTCTGGACTATATTGAGCGGGCCAAGGAACTTGACCCTACGAACGGCACCACCTACTACTACGCCGCCAACGTTTACCGCATGCAGGGGCGTATGGACGACTACGACAACGCCATTCGCGGCGCTATTACGGGCGACGAGCTTGAGCGCGATGCAAAGATTGACCTTCTCCGCTTCTATCTGGAATCGGAAATGCAAAAAGATTCGGTTTCGGCGAAGATTGACCCGCTGTTTGAATCGCTGGCCGACCAGTATACCCACGATTATCAGATCAGGGTGCTCTACATGTCGTATCTGGCATCGCAAAAGCGCTGGCGCCCCGCGGCCGAGCAGATGGAGCTGGCTGTTAGCCTGAACCCGGCCGACCCGAATGATTTTCTGGTGCTTGCGCGCCTATATGGCTCGGCCGATGACCTCAACGGCGTTCTGAATGCCACCGAAACCGGGCTGAATCATCATCCGCGCTCCATTGAACTCTATCAGATGCAGGCGGCGGTGCTTGCCCGCAAGGAGAACTTTCAGGCTGCCGACCAGACATTGCGGCGCGCCCTGCAGGTCGATTCAATCAGCGCCAAGGAGCGCAGCGACATTTATCGCGACCTGGCCGACATGGGCCAGCAAACCGACGCTCCGCGCGATTCGATTAAGGCGGACTATGAGCGCGCCCTTGAACTGAATCCCGAAAACGACCTGGCAATGAATAACTATGCCTACTGGCTGTCGGTTATTGAAGGCGGCGACCTTCTGCGCGCCAAGGAGTTGATTGCCAAAGCTATTATGTTTGAACCGGCGTCGCCGACTTATTGCGACACCTACGCTTGGGTGGCCTATCGCCTTGGTGACCTCGAAACCGCCAAGCGCTACATCGATATGGCCATTACGTTCGACCGGTCGTATCTCGAAAATAACCCCGAGGCTCTCGAAGAAACCCTGGGCCACGCCGCCGATATCTATCAGGCGCTCGGACAGCTCGAAAAAGCCAACGAATTTCGCCAACGCATTGAAAAGAAATGAAAAAGATTCTACGAACCACCCTGTTAGTCGGCCTGATGCTTGTTGGGCTCGCCGGTTGCCGCTCGGCCAAGAAAGCAGCTGACCAGCCTGGCCGGATTGCTCAGCCCGAAGTTGTTGAAACCCCGAAGTGGGAAAACGTGACCTTTCCGGTGCGCCTCAACATTATTCAGCCCATGGGCTTCGCGCTCAACGGAACCGCAACCCTGGTGCGCGACAAGTATATCTACGTCAGCTTCCGGATGCTCGGCTTTGAAATCGCTCAGGCCTATGTGTCGCCCGAGCAGATGGACCTGGTCATGAAGCAGCCGCAGAAAATGTGGATTGAAGAACCGATGGCCAACCGCTTCAAGGAGCATAAGCTGAGTTTTTCAGTGCTCCAGGAAGCGCTCCTTGGCGACGTTGCGGTGCGCGATGAGCTCCCGGCGCTGCTTCAGTGTGGCGGAACGGAAACCGCGCCGCAGTTCCGCCTGCAAACCAAAATGAAGGGCATGCAGCTCGACGTTGTGCTGGAGTGTATGCTCGACGATGCCCGCTGGAACGTTGACCGTCCGGCAACATTCTCCGCCCCCGGCGGCATCAGCAAGTCAACTATCCAAAACGCCGCAGCTCTACTTGGTCGCTAAGCTCCGCATATTGCTCTTGGCTGTTGCAGTTGCCGTTTCGGCGCTTGCCGGCGCAGCATCCGCCTCTGAGGCGGGTGTGTTTGCCGTTGTTGCACCGCCGCAAAAATCAAAAGCCAAGAGCACCAACACCAAGAACAACACCAAGACCAAAGCCAAACCCAAATCGGCTGGCTCAACCAAATCGAAAGGCCCCACCCAGCAAAAAGCTGCCAAGCAGTCGGCTCCCAAAACGAGCGCCGACGCAAAGAAGCAGCGTCGCCAAACCGAGCAGCAAATTGCCCGCACGGCAAAGGAAATCAAGGCGGCCGAAGCCGAAATTACCCGCAATCTGCGCAAGGTTAGCCGCCTGGAGGGCGACATTGAGCGCACCGAGGCGACCGAACATCGCCTGCAGGAGCGCATTGACTCGCTCAACCTGCGCAGCCGTCTGGTCAAGGACTCCATCACCGCCGGCGAGAACGAACTGCAGCGCCTGCGCGAACTTTATATCCGCGCAGTCCGCTCGTCGCGCAAAAACCGCCGCGAAATGACTCCGGTAACGTTTATTTTTTCGGCTTCGACGGTGCGTCAGGCCTGGCGCCGCATGGGCTATCTGGAGGAGTTTTCTAAATGGCGCGGCCGCAAGTCAGACGAAATTACCGCACTCATAGCCGACCTCGAGGCCAAGCGCGCCGACCTTGAGGATATGAAAAACAAAGTGCTCAACCTGCGCCGCGAAGCGCAGGCCCAGGGGCGAAAGCTGCGCAACGACCGCGCTTCGCTGCAAACTGCTGTGGGCAATCTTCAGGGCAAGCAAAAGGAACTCAACTCCATGCTCGAAAAGCAGAAGGCCACCCTGGCCAAGCTCGACCGCGAAATCGAGCGCCTGATTCAGAAGGAAATGGAGGAGGAGCGCAAGCGCCGCGAGGCCGAGGAGCGCCGCAAGGCTGCCGAGGCTAAAAACGGCGGCTCGAAGGAGTCGGCCAAAACTCCCTCAGACAAAAAGCCGAAGAGCGACTTTGTGCCCGGCGCAACGGCTGCCAATTCGCCCGGCAATTTCGCCGCCCAGAAGGGCAAGCTGCCCTCGCCGCTGAGCCATACGTATGCCGTTGTGCAAGGCTTTGGCGTGCAGAAGCATCACTCAATCAAAACCCTTGAGGTCAACAATCCGGGCGTTGACCTGGAAACCGCGGCCAACGCCACTGCCCGCGCCGTTTATCCCGGAGTGGTCAGCGCGGTGTTCGTGCAGGAGGGGCTGGGCCATGTGGTTCTGGTTCGCCACGGCGAGTATCTGACCGTTTATGCCAACATCAAGAACCTGCGCGTGGGCAAAGGCTCCAAACTCAAAACCGGCGACGCAATCGGCTCCGTCGGGCCGAGCGACGTTGACCCCGCGCGCGGTCAGCTTCACTTCGAAATTCGCCGCGAGCGCGAAAAATTCAACCCGATGCAATGGCTAAAACGCTGACAGCGCGGGTTTTGAAAGCAACTTCGCTGCTCGGGTCGACTCAGGGCGTGAATTTGCTGTGCTCAATTGTCCGGACGAAGATGTTGGCCTACCTGCTGGGACCGGTCGGTGTGGCGCTTTTCGGCGCGCTCGGCCAGGCTTCCGACATGATTGGCAAGTTTACGCAAATGGATATCCGCACCTCGGCGGTTCCGAGTCTCGCAACGGCTCCGGCCGACGGGTTTGACGCAATGCTCGTTTCGGTGCGCCGCTATAGCCGCCTCATGGGGCTTTTTGGCGCCGCGATAATGTTCGCGTTGGCGCCGTGGCTGTCGGAGTTTACCTTTGGCAGCAATGACTTCTCGTGGGCCTACAGAATAACGGCGATTTCGCTGCTTTTCGTGGCTCTTCAGGGTTCTGAACTGATAGTTCTGCAGGCCACCTCGCGCTATAAACCCATTGCCGCCTCGGGGCTATTCACGGCCCTGACCGGCATGCCGATTGCCATTGGCCTCTATTGGTGGCTGGGCATGGACGGCATCGCGCCAGGCATCGTTGCCTATTCGGTCATGGCCTGGATAGGTGCCGTGTGGTTCACCCGCAACGTGCGCACCTCGGGCCCGCTTCCCGGCTGGGGCCGGAGTTTGCGAACCGGCAGCAAGTTCGTAAAGGTCGGAATGCTGCTGACTTTGAGCTCGTTGGCCATCGACGGTGTTAACTTCCTAATAATGGCTTTTATAGGCCATAACGGCGAGGTGGAGCTCGGCATATATCAGTCGGGCTATAAAGTGGTGTGGAGCTATACTGCCGTGTTTTTCATGGCGTTCAGCATGGAGTTCTATCCGCGCCTGTCGAAGGCGATACATAACCGCCGCCACGCCTCGCTGCTCATTACCCACCAGGCCATTGTTTCGTGCGGAATACTCGCGCTCGGCTCCGTTGCCATTGTCGGCGTCGCCTCCTGGCTGCTTCCGCTGCTCTACACCGGCGATTTCCTTGGCGCGGTTCCCTACGTCAGGTGGGGTATGGTCGGCATGGCTTTGCGCCCGCTGTCGCTGGCCATGAGCTATAGCTTTCTGGCAGGTGGCCATAGCCGCGTTTACTGTCTGACCGAGGTGCTTTCGGCATTGTGCGGACTGGTTGCCAACGTTGTCGGCTACCGGCTGGCGGGTTTTCTCGGCCTCGGGCTGGCCACTGTTGTCTGGATGCTCCTCGACCTCAGCATCATGCTGGTTGCCGCACGCCTGAGCGGCTGCCCCATGCCTCGGCGTCGCGCCCTCGCCGTCGCCCTGCTCGCCCCCCTTCCGGCCCTCCTCCTCGCCCTCGCCCTCAGCTGA
>CAZDVP010000092.1:0-7751 GCA_964508865.1 uncultured Bacteroides sp.
TCGGTGCAAGCCTTGTCGCAAGTCTTTTCGCAGGGTTCGGTGCAAGCCTTGTCGCAGTCGTTTTCGCAGCTGTCGCAATCGGCGGTGCAGGCCGTAGCGGTTTCGGCAGCGGCTTCAGCAAAGCCCTGTGCGTCGGGAGCGGGAATTGCTTCAGAAGCTTCTTCGAAAGCCTTTTCGATAGGATTGGCCGATTCGGCGGCTTCGACATTGCCCTGATATTCAACCAGCTCGTCAACAACTTTAGCGGCTACGGGGTCAACTGCAGCCAGCTGAGCGAGTTCGGCGTTATACTTGTCGAGGGTTGCCTGAGCCTGCTCAACGGTGGGAGCGGTCATGTAAACGTTGGCAATCTGCGGAACGCCGATTTCAATGCCGATATAGAGGAAAATAGCCAGAGCGCCGAGAATGAAGTGGCGGAAGCCGAGAGCACCGGCCAGCGAGGGCTGTTCTTCAACAACGCCGGCTGCCTTTTTGGCTTTCTGCTCTTCGAGGATGGGTTCGGGCAGTTTGGCCAGACCCAGAACGATGAACGCAACCAGGAAGATGCCGCCGGCAACGTAGAGAGCGGGGCGGGCGTCGGTCATCGAGGTTTCCTGAGTAACATTGCCGATGAGGATACCAACGAAGATGGGGCAGATGGTAGCGGCCAGAGAGTTGCAGGTGCCACCGAACTGAATCAGCTGGTTGCCCTTGTTGCCACCGCCGCCCAGAGTGTTGAGCATGGGGTTAACAACGGTGTTGAGCATACACATCGAGAAGCCGGCAACGAGGGCGCCGATGATGTAAACGAGGAAAATAGTGTTTTCGCCTTCAATGTAGCTCGAAGCGAACATGATGGCCACACCGAGCAGGCCGACGAGCACGGCCGAGATAGCCGAAAATTTGTAGCCGCGCTTCTGCAGAAGCATACCGGCGGGAATGCCCATAATGGCATAAGCGATAAAGTTGGCGGCAGCACCGAGCTGGCTCTGGAAGTTGCTCAAGCCGAGCTGGGCTTTCAGAATAACGCCGAAGGGATTTTGGAAACCGGTCACGAATGAAATCATCGCGAACAGAAAGAACATCACGATGATAGGCAACGTGTAGTTCGGTTTGCGAGCTGAAGTCGACATAGTTACTTTTAAGTTTTGGTTAGGTAAGGAAATTTTGGTTTATGTTTAATTGAGTGCAAAGTAACGAAAAATTCAAGCGCCTTGCAAGTTTTAACGCCGAATTTTTATAGTGAAAAGTTATAAACGAGTGCAATCGTGTGGCGCATATCTCCGTCGTCGCCACCGGAGCGGTCGGTGTAGCGATAAAACACCTCGAGGTCATTGTGCTTGTCGAGCTTGATCTCAGTGCCGGCCGAAAGGCGCCATTTATCGCAGAACTTGGCTCCGTCGGTGCGGTTGCGGGTCAGGTTAACATCGCTCAGCTGAGTGTAGAGCTCAAAGTTGGCAAACGGGGTGAACCGGCATTTCTTATAGGGCTTATATTCAACACCCAAACGCGAACGCAGAATGTGTTTGCTCTTGCCGTTGATTGTTTTGTTGCCCCATGGCAAACCATTGTTGAACTGCGGAACCTGAAACTCCGGCCGGCGAGTGAACTGATAGCGCTCGCGCAGCGAGAAACTGAATTTTTTCGAGGCTTTCCAGGTGGCGGTCAGCCCGGCGCTGACGCGATGTTTCGAGTTCCAGTACGAAGGCATGGCGTAGCCGTCGGAGGTGAATGCGCTCAGCGTCTGCGACTGAATGAATTCATAGTCGGCGCCCACTTTCAGCCATTTCCACGGCTTCCAGCCCAGCGAAACATCGGCGCTCCACTGGTCGGCATTGTCAAACCAGTCCATGGAGCGGAACTCGACGCCGGCGCCCACGCTCAGGCGAGCCGGGAGCTTAAACGACGCTTCGGCGCCGAACAGCAGAGTCTGGGCCGACGCGCAAAAGACGCCCGCGGCCAGCAGAATCAGCGCTATCTGCAACCTGAGTTTCATTGTCCTTCCTTGGGGAATTTCAGAAGAGTGTCGACCGTGTTGGTCGCCGGGTCTACGGGATTATAGTAAACCTTGAGCATGGCGGTGTCGCGCAGAAAGTCGATATGGCCGACTTCAACCCTGGCGATATCCAGACCGGTGCGGGCCTTGAGGTCGGCAATCAGTTCGTCGTAGCGCTCGGGAGCGGTCATTTCGGGACGGTCGTAGAGAACGAGCTTGCAGGCAACGTGTTTAATCCACTTATTGCTCTCGCAGAGCCATATCCAGCCGATAAACAGAACGTTGGCAACAAGAGCCTGCACCAGATGCGAAGCCAGGGCGTTGATAACCGAAATAGCGATAATCACAAACAGATACGTCATTTCGCGCACCGGCATCGACTCGGTCCTGTAGCGTATAATGCCGAAAATTGCAAACAAGCCCAGCGCGAAACCAACTTTAAGTTTCACTCCGCCAAGCAGGAAAATCAAAAAGAATATGCTCACGGCAATGAGCGAGAAGGTGAAATAATAATCCTTTCGGCGGCTTTTGGGATAATAAAGCAGATGAATGATGATTGTAACCACAATTGCGTTGAACGCAAAGCGGATCAGCAGCTCCCACATATCAACGGCGTTAAAGCCCTGCGGGTCGATCAGCGACCACAAAGAGCCGGAGCCGGTAGCGGCTGCAGTGATTGGTTCATTTAGTTCTTCCATGGATATTGATTAGATTATATTTTTGCGAGTTTTGAAACGTAGCGCAGGCGCTCGTTGAAACGGTTGGTTTTGAGTTTGGGATTGGTCAGCGCCATGCCTATGCAATATTTGCTGAATCCGCTCTGATGGATGCGCAGTTGCTTGAGCATATCGAGAATCGGCGAATGAGTCAGGCCGTCGCGCTTAACCTCGATAATCACCAGCGGACCCATCGACGCATCGAGCCCGGTCTGCTCATTATGGAACTTCAGGTCAAGGTCAATGGTCAGGCGCTCGGTCATGGCATCGTTAACCAGAGTTATGCGCCTGAAAGCATTTGAAAGCTGCGGCAGCAGCCGGTGAGTGCCATAGACCGACTTCTGAATCAGAAACACGCGATACACTTCGCGGTCGAGGTCGGGAGTGCGCTCGCCGCACTGAATGCGCTTTTTATCCGTGCGGCCTTTGTTGTTTTTGCGTTTGACCTCAAGAAACTGCACTCCGGAGCTTTCATAGCGGCGCACCCTGATTTTCTGGCGGGCTTTTTTGCCGCGATGATGCTGGGCATACATCTCGCATCCGGGAGTGTCGAAATAAAGCGTTGTGTAGGGCATCATTTGCTGACCCTCTATTTCCTGAATGGAATAGCGGTCGGCCGCCAGGGCGAGGAGGCGCTCAAGGCGGTCGAGAGTCGTAACGAATTTCGTGTCCACCCGGTTCATGAGCTTAACCTTGCCCATTTGTTCAAGCGACACGGAGCGATAGCCGCTCAGCTGTTCCTCTAACATCGTCGGCAAATTTACAAAACATTTTCCAATTCTCCAAATCGGGGGTTATAGAGCCCGGAAGATTCAGTTTTGTCTATGTTGTTCCAGATATTCCTCCCAAACGCACTGAGCCAGATATCGGCTGCTTCGGCAATGCAGATCGGCCACACCTTCTTCTATAAGAACAGATGTTTCGGAGTTATAGAATATATCGGTGGCCTTTTCCAAAGATATACCCGCCAGCTCACTAATATTCTGAATGATATCCGCGCACTTATCCCCGCGCAGAATTGTCGTGCTTTCCTCGCTCATAACTGTTTGCTGTCAATATGTTTTAAGCATGCGTCCAGAAAAGCCTGACTCCGGATGCAGTATTGAATGTTGGGTGTTTCGTATTTCAGCAAACCAAGAGTCTGATCAACCGATAGCTCTCCTTCAAAATAGCGATCCAGTGTGCGTATGACCTTATCGTTAGCAATTCCGCCGATAACCATGTCGTAATCGAAGTTATCCTCACCGGCCCGGCATTTTGAAACGAAATCAAGCCATTGCTTATCATATTCCGGGAACTCACAAACTTTCCAGTCGGCCGGCAGAAAATCAAGCTCATAAACGTTCAACCACGCCGGCTGATTCCTGCGCTGAAACCGACGAGCATAGCTAACGGCTTGATCATGCAGAGTGGTCAGGTAGAAACCCCGGCCAAAGTCCAGATTATCACGCGAATGCTGAACATCTGGCACAGGCACTGCCATATTTGATGAATGATATAGTTTCATTCAGCCAGAACTCCTTTCTCCTTCATATAGCTTGTGAGATCATCCATCAGATAGCGGGAGCCAAATGTATGCAACACATCGTAGGAAGGCACAATGTAGTCGTAGAGTATACCCGACTTTACAAGCCGGCGGTACACTTCGCGCTGAGGCAGTTTCAGCAAATGAGCAAGCTTGCTGATACAATACGTAACGAACTCCAGTGTCTTCTTATCCATAAGGCGGTTAGATGCGGTCGAGGACGGTTTTGACCAGATCGGCGACCGCGTTTTTGTATTGGGGATTGGCGGTGTTGTTGTAGCGGTTGGCAATGATGGAGCAAACGGTCATGGCGCGATGGCCCATGAGCCGGCCCAGTCCCTGAAGCGGAGCCGACTCCATTTCATAGTTGGTTATGCGGCGCCCATTGAAGCGAAAAGCCTCGATGCGCGAGTTCAGGTCGGGATTGGCAAGATGCAGCCGAACCTCGCGACCCTGAGGGCCATAGAACCCTACGGCCGAAATGGTGTTGCCGCGCACCATGTCGTCGCGACCGATCTGCTCAACGAGCGTCGGGTCGGCATCAACAACATAGGGCTTGGCCCAGAGCGGATTCCAGTCGGTGTGGTCACACAGAGCATGTTCAAACTCAAGGTCAGCAACGCTGTTGCGGCCGGCATAGTAGTTGAGCACACCGTCGAAACCGATTGCCTTTTCGGCGATTACCGGAGTGCCTAAGGTCAGTTCGGGCTGAAGGGCGCCCGAGGTGCCGATGCGCACCAGAGTGAGCGAGCGGGGCTGCGGGCGCACTTCGCGCGTTTGAAAATCTATATTGGCCAGAGCGTCGAGCTCGGTAACAACGATGTCGATGTTGTCCGGACCGATGCCGTGGCTCAGACACATAATCGGCTTGCCGTTATATGTGCCGCCGATCGTGTGGAACTCGCGCGAGGAAACCTCGAAGGTGCGCGTGTCGAAAAACGAAGCGAC
Source organism: uncultured Bacteroides sp. (assembly GCA_964508865.1). Lineage (GTDB taxonomy): Bacteria > Bacteroidota > Bacteroidia > Bacteroidales > Muribaculaceae > UBA3263. Next base: position 5,165 of record CAZDVP010000092.1, read on the forward strand.
CATATCAACGCGGCCCGGGTCGCCGACCAGAATAACGCGGTCGGTCAGCTGCTCAGGCAGCAGGTGGAGGTGGAAAACGGAGCCGTCGGGGTTGATTATGAGTTCGGAAGGGGGAATTATGCGCGACATAGGTATATAGTATTTTTAAGGTTATGGGGGTTCGGGTTAGCTGTTGGGGAGGAGGTCACACCCGCTGGTAGCGACCGCCCGGCAGAGCGAGCACCAGGCCGCGGAACTCCATATCGATGAGAATCGACATCAGTTTGCTCACGCTGAAGCCGGTGGCGGCTGTTAGCTGCGCAAGCGAAGCGTTGGGATTCCCGCCCAGATATTCAACAATCTGCGTTTCGTCGAAGTTCAGTTCAATGGGCAGCTGCGGCGAATCGCCGTCGGCCGGAGCCGAACGCATGGGCCAGTTCTGGGCGCGACAAAGGTCTTCGGTGTCGCGGATGAGCATAGCCGTTGAACCGGCAATCAGCCTGTTGCAACCGGCGGAATAGGGATCGTTGATGCGGCCGGGCAGGGCATAAACGTCGCGGTTATAGCCCAGCGCGAGGTTGGCGGTTATGAGCGCCCCACCCTTTTCGGCGCTTTCAACAACGATTACGCAGTCGCTCAAGCCGGCTATGATGCGGTTGCGGGCAACAAAGTTGCCTTTGTGAATCGACGTTGTGTGGCCATATTCCGAAACCAGCAGGCCGCCTTCCGACGCTATGCGCGCCGCATCGCTGCGGTGGTCGGCCGGATATATAGAGTTCAGCCCGGTGGCCATAACCGCAACGGTCGGTATGCCTGCGGCCAGCGCTGCCCGGTGGGCGGCTATGTCGATGCCGTAGGCCAGGCCGCTGACGATTGCAACGTTGCCCACCTTTTCAGCCAGCTCGCTAACGAACTTGCGCGTGAATTCAATGCCATAGGGGGTTGCGTGGCGGGTGCCTACGATGGCAACCATTCGGTGCTCGTTGAGATTAAACGAGCCGCAGGTGTAGAGCAGCAGCGGCGCGTCGTCGCATTCGAGCAAGCGGCGCGGATAGTCGCTATCCGTAAAATACACCGGACGGATATTATTGGCGGTTATGAAGTTGACCTCCGCGGCCGACTCGACCAACACCCGCGAGCGGTATTCGTCGCTATAGATTCGGGCCTTTGACTGAGTCAGATAGCGCAGACGGGTTTCCGACAGGGCAAAAAACTCGCGCTCGGAGCCAACCATGCGCAGCAGTTCGCGGCCCAGAGTGAGGTTCATGCCGCGAATCGACGCAAATGCAATCTGATATTGAAGTCGCGAATGGTTACTCATGGCTTTCAGCTCAAATAGTTCTTGAATGCGCGGGCCAGCTCTTCGCCGCGGCTCGGCTTGCCGCCGATAAGGTTGACAATGGTCACTTCGGCATCAACAACCATGCGGCCGTCGGGCGCGGTTATCCACTGGTGGAAGATAAAGCGCGCACCCTGACGCCTGAGGCTCAGGCTGCTGGTGAACTCGCAGCCCAGACCGAGCGACGACAGATATTGGATTTCAATGCGGCGCACAACGGGCGACATTTCGCATCGGCGCATGTCGGCAAACGAGAATCCCGCTTCCTGGCAGAATTCATGGCGCGTGTGTTCGAGGTAGTTCAGGTAGCAGGCGTTGTTGACGATGCCTTCGGAATCGACCTCATAGTCGCGCACTTTCATTTTCAGTTCAAATGCTGCTGAATCCATTGGGAGCAAATTTACGCACTTTTTTGCAATCTGCCAAATCTATTTGAGTCCAACTATCGCATCAGGGCGCGCCCGGCAAAGGTCAGGGCTATGCCGCCGCAAACCGACAGCAGCACATAGCCCACGGCCCAGAGCGTGCGCCCCGAACTCAGAAGCACTTCAGTGTCGGCCGAAAAGGTTGAAAAGGTTGTCAGGCCGCCGCAAAAGCCGCTGACCAGCAGCAGAACCAGCGCGGGGCTGAGCAGCTGCGAGCGCTCGGCGGCGCCGAGCAGCAACCCAATCAGCAAACAGCCCAGAAGGTTAACGGCCAAAGTGCCGGCGGCCGACGGCCAGACCGATGCGGCAACACGGCAGAGCAGATAGCGGGCGCAGCTGCCCAGGGCGCCGCCGGCGGCGACTAATAGAAGATTACGGACCATTTCTCTACTTTTTAGAAAAATTTGAGGAGGACGGCGTTAGCCAACCTCCTCAAACACATATAAATTATTGAAGAAACTGCGAATTGTTTACTCTTCGGTTTTGGGTTCTTCAGCTGCGGGAGCTTCAACGGGAGCCTCAACGGCTGCGGCGGTCGAGCTCTTTTTGCGCGAGCGGCGGGTGCGGCTCTTCTTAGTGTCGGCCTTCTTGGCGTCGAGCAGTGCCTGGTTGTAGTCAACGAGTTCGATGAAGCACATCTGAGCGTTGTCGCCGAGGCGGTTGCCGGTTTTCAGGATGCGGGTGTAGCCACCGGGACGGTCGGCAATCTTCTGCGAGATTTCGCGGAAGAGTTCAGAAACGGCATATTTGTTCTGAAGGTAGGAGAAAACGAGGCGACGGTTGGCCATGTTGTCCTCCTTGGAGCGGTTGATCAGGGGCTCGGCATACATGCGCAGGGCCTTGG
>CAZDVP010000093.1:0-7738 GCA_964508865.1 uncultured Bacteroides sp.
TCCCATAATCTTCGCCGGTGTTACAAAAATGTTACATATGGAGCAAACTTTTTTGGCGGTAGTGTGTTTATAAAGTATAAAAAACATTAAACTACTCTACTACTAAAAACTTAAAGTTATGATTAAAAAAGCCTTACTTGCTCTTCTGCTCGTTCCGATGATGGGTCTTGTTAACTCTTGTAGCGATGACGATAAAGACCTCCCCGAAGTTGATTTCGAAGTAACCATTTCCGGTGGTGTTCAGAGCCCCGACGACAATAAGATTTACATTGAACAGGGCACTCCGCTCGACATTGAAAGCATCGTTGCCGTGCCCCGCAACGGCAAGCGCACAACCCTCGGCCTGACAACCTACTACCTCAACGGCATACCTCAGGCTCAGACTGTAACCGTTCCTTTCGGCGCAGTTTTTGAAACCGAATCGCTCGAACCCGGTGAATATGCTTTCCAGATTAAGACTTCGGTTTATCAGATCGACAAGTCGGCCGCATTCGCCCTGCTGAGCTACGACCTCGTAGTTACTCCGGCAACTCCCGACGACGGCACTTCGACCCAGAGCATTCCCGAACACAACATCGTGAAGCCCACCAAGACTCAGATTGCCGAACAGTAATCTACTTGCCTTTCAACCGAAAGAATAAAAAAGTAAATATAATCCCAACAGTTGACCCGACCCCGATGGCTACAGGCAGCGAAATGCCGAAGCCTTCGGGGCTCGGTGCGCTTAGCAGGTAGGTAACCGTAACGGCCGTCATGAACACCGCCGGAATCAGCGTAACGGCATATGCCTTGCCATTGCGGGCAAGCCAGACCGTCGAGGCCCAGAGCACGATCATTGCTATAGTTTGGTTACACCACGCAAAATAGCGCCACAAAACGTTGAAGTCGATAAACATCAGCCCTACTGCTGCCGCGAATATCGGCAGGGTGATGACCAGACGCTTCCAAAACTTTTTCTGGTCGAAGTTAATCACCTCGGCAACTATCAGTCGGGCGCTGCGCAATGCAGTGTCGCCGGTGGAAATCGGCGCTGCTATAACACCGACAATCGCCAGTATGCCGCCAACGGTTCCGAGCCAGCTCAGCGAAAGGTCCTTTACCAGAGCGCCGGCGTCATTACCCTTGGCCATATAGTCAGCCAACTGCTCATAACCTCCGGTAAAAGCTATGGCCGCAGCGGCCCAGATCAGCGCAACGATTCCTTCGGCAACCATGGCTCCGTAGAACACCGGACGCGCCAACCGCTCGTTTTTCATGCACCGGGCCATCATGGGGCTTTGCGTTGAGTGGAAGCCTGAAATCGCTCCGCATGCAATGCTCACGAACATCATCGGAAATATCGGATTACCTGAAGGGTGACGGCTATGAAGCCCGTCGGAAAAACCGTCGGGAATCTCAACGCCACCAAACAGCAGCACACCCAGCAAACAAACCGCCATGAACAGCAGCGCAACCCCGAAGAAGGGATAAAGGTTGCCAATCAGCTTATCGACCGGCAAAAGAGTGGCCAGCAGGTAATAGGCCAGAATTATCGCCACCCAAAAGCCTTTGTCGAGATAATCTGGTGTCATTCCGGCAATCAATCCGGCCGGCGAAACAACAAACACAGTTCCGATAAGCACCAGCAGGAGCACCGAAAACACGCGCATGATGTTCTTGACCCGGTGGCCGAGCTGATCGCCGACTATTTCAGGCATCGACGCGCCGTTGCTGCGCAACGAAATCATGCCGGAAACATAATCGTGCACCGCGCCGGCAAATATTGTGCCGAACACAATCCACAAAAATGCCGACGGCCCGAACATAATCCCCATGATAGCGCCGAAAATCGGCCCGAGCCCGGCAATGTTAAGAAACTGGATAAGAAATACTTTCCAGGTCGGCAGCGGAACATAGTCCACTCCGTCGTTATGCGTATAGGCCGGAGTTTTGCGCTCGGGGTCTATCCCGATGATCCTCTCAACAACCGCGCCATAAATAAAATATCCGCCGATAAGAACGGCCAGCGAAATCAAAAGTGTTGTCATTTAAATAATAATGCTTATTTTTGCTTGCAAATTTACAAAATATTCGTAAATTTGTAGCTATAATATCCAATAACGATTTATCTCAATGATTCGTAAAGCTTTCTTTTCGCTGCTTGCCGTTGCGGCAGGCGCGTCAGCCTCATGGGCAGCTAACGTTACTCCCGATGCCTCATGGGCCGAGGATCAGTCTGTTTTCGGCGTCAACAAGGAGCGTGCACACGCAACCTACACTCCTTATGCCTCTACTTCGGAGCTTATGGCCGACGCAGATTTCTTTGCCTACCCCTGGCTCGACACCAAATCGACGCTGCGCAAATCGCTCAACGGCAACTGGAAGTTCCGCTATTATCCTGCCGTCAACAAAGCCACCGACGAGTTCTACGCCACTTCATATAACTCCTCTGACTGGGACGTTATTCCCGTGCCCTCATGCTGGCAGATGCTCGGCTACGACACCCCGATGTATGTTAACGTCAACTATCCGTTCGACTCATCGAAGTGTCCGCGCATCGTTGCGCGCTCCGACAACGACGGCTACGACCCCACGCCCGTTGGCTGCTATCTGACAACGTTTACCGTCCCCTCCAACTGGTCGGGCAAGCAGCTGTTCATCAACTTCGAAGGAATCTATTCCGCGGCCTACGTTTGGGTCAACGGCCGCTTTGTGGGCTACACTCAGGCCGCCAACACCGACCATGAGTTCGACATTACCGAATATGCCAAACAGGGTTCCAACACGCTGGCCGTTAAAGTTATCAAATGGTCCGACGGCTCCTATCTTGAAGACCAGGACATGTTTCGCTACGGCGGCATTTTTCGCGACGTAACGCTGACCGCCGTGCCAACAACCTTTATTCGCGACCACTACATCACCTCAAACCTGGCCACTAACCTCGCCTCGGCCGACCTCAACGTTGAGCTGGAGTTGAGCAACCGCTCCGCTTCCGCATTCACCGGCAAAGCATCGGTCAGTCTTATCGACACCGACAACAAAACCGTGGTGACCACCCTACCCGACGTTGAAATCAGCGTACCCGCCGGCGAGAACGCAACTTTCAACACCACTGCCAAGATTTCTGACTTCAAGCTCTGGAGCGACGAAAAACCGAACCTCTACACTGTTGTCGTTTCGCTCAAAGACGCCAAAGGCAAGGAAACCGAAGCCTTTGCGACCAAACATGGCTTCCGCCGCATCGCCAAGGTAGGCACGTTTGTTCACGTCAACGGCAAAAAAGTGTTCTTCAAAGGCGTAAACCGCCAGGACACCGACCCTATCACCGGCCGCATGCAAACGGTTGAAACCCTGCTGACCGACGTTAAACTCTTCAAGCAGTTCAACATCAACACCGTTCGCACCTCCCACTGCCCTCATCAGGCAAAAATGATGGCCATGTATGACCATTTCGGCATCTTCGTTATGGACGAAGCCGACCTCGAGGCCCACGCCATGGACGGTAAGCTGACCAATGACCCCAGCTGGTCGCCCGCTTTCGTTGACCGCCAGGAACGTATGGTTCTGCGCGACCGCAACCACCCCTCCGTGGCTTTCTGGAGCCTGGGCAACGAAACGCGCAACGGCTCTAACTTTGCCGACTGCTACGCCGCAGTGCGCAACCTCGACCCGCGCATGATTCACTACGAGGGCCAGCAGGCCAACGGCTTCCCCAACTCCGACATGACCTCGAAAATGTATCCCTTCGAGTCGGACGTGATCGGCGCTGACGGCTGGGACGATTCGCGCCCTCACTTCTTCTGCGAGTACGCCCACGCCATGGGGCAGTCGCTCGGCAATTTCAAAGACTACTGGGACTACATCGAATCATCGCGCCGTATTATCGGCGGCTGCATCTGGGACTGGGCTGACCAGGCTATCTACGACCCCAAACAAATCAAAACCGGAACCTACAAGCATCGCGACTACCGCACCGGCTATGACTTTCCTGGTCCCCACCAGGGCAACTTCGTCAGCAATGGCGTTGTTGGCCCCGAACGCGAAATCAACGCCAAGTTGGTTGAAGTAAAAAAAGTGCATCAGTGGGTAAAAATGACCGACTTCTCGCCCGAGGCCAAGTCGCTTTCTATCCGCAACTCCTATGCGCAGACCGACCTTTCTGACTTCTACGCAACATGGAGCGTTAGCCGCGACGGCATCGAAGTTGAAACCGGAAAAATCAACGACTTCGCTCTCGCTCCGCGCAAAACCGCAACCCTTGCGGTTCCGTTCAAGACTCCTATCACCGCCGACTCCGAATATCTGCTGACTCTCCGATTCCACACCCGCACTGCAAGCGACTGGGCCGACGCCGGCCACGTTGTTGCCGAGGAGCAGTTCGCTATCAACGAACGCCCCAAACTTCCCCAGATCGACACCGCGACCCTCACCGCCTCGCTGCAAACCCGCGGCAACGGCCCGGTAGTTATCAGCGGCGAAGGATTCTACTATGCTTTCGACATTGAAGGCAACCTCGTTGCAATGAACTTCAACGGCCAGGACTATATCCACAACGAACAGCCCATGAAGTTCAACTCCTACCGCTGGATTGAAAACGACGCCCCCTACAGCGGCCTGCCTCCGGTAAGTTCGATGAACGGATATCAGGTTGGCAGCAACGGCCTTTTCTGCAATTTCATCGACGGTGACGCCAAGGGTGCCAAAGCGGTTAAGTTCACCGCAACGTTCGAAAACCCCGGCGTGGTTTCCTACCGCAACACCTACACCATCTACGCCAACGGCACGATGGACGTTAAAACAACCTACATCAACTTCACCAGCGACACCAACGACCAGCGCGCAATCGAGCGTCTGGGTCAGGTTATGGTGCTGAATCCCGCGCTGGAAAACCTCGAATATTTTGCACGCGGACCCTGGAGCAACTACTCCGACCGCAAAACCGCCAGCCTGGCCGGAGTCTACACTTCAACCGTCAGCGGCGAACATGAGCACTTTATCCGCCCGCAGAGCATGGGCAACCACGAAGATATGCGCTACCTGAAGCTCACCTCGCCCGAGGACCCGTCCTACGGTCTGCTCATCGAATCGGAAGGCCAGGCATCCTTCTCGGCTCTGCACCACACCGAAGCCGACTACGGCACAGTTAGCCACGACGCCGACCTGGCCCCTCGCAGCGAAGTTATTCTGACCCTCGACTATCAGCAAAAAGGCATCGGCAACGGCTCGTGCGGCTCACGCGTGTGGGAGCGCTATCTGATTCCCTACGGCGAACCTCTGACCCACACCTTGCGCTTCACTCCCCTGCAGTCGAAAGGCGCCGGCTACTCCGTGCCCACCGGCAAGAAAGGTGTTTACCTGACCGCCCTGAAGGCCAACGACACCGAACTGCTGGACAACGAGTCCGCTCCCGCCGAGCTCTATACCCTGACCGGTAAGACAATCAACACCGAAGCGGGCCATAACGTTTCGCTCATCCCCACCTATTCTGCCGGTTCGCCGAAAGCGACTGTGTTCATCGACTGGAACTGCAACTGCGTGTTCGATGCCGACGAAGCCTTCGGTCTGAACTTCGCCGTTCCGCAAAATGTTCAACCTGGCAGCTACCGCCTCCGCATGGTTATCGAAGCCTCCGGAACTCCTAAAGCCAACGGCCCCGTTGCATCCGGCTCGGTTTATGACTTCAACATTAAAATCGGCACCCTCAATTCCGCATCGGTTAAATACTCCACCCCCAACGGCAATATGCACAAACAGCAGAAAGCCTACGTTAAGGAAATAACCACCGAAGGCGCCCTGAGCAACATTGAATACTCAACCGATAATTGCCCCTCCAACGTCTACACCCTGCTCGGCGACACCATTGTTGCCAAAGCCGGCACCCACTTCAACCTCAAGCTCGTTGCCAACGAAGCCGGCCCGCGTAGCACCACCGCCGTCTACCAGGACCTGCGCTATAACTACGCCGGCATATTCGTTGACTTTGAAAACTCCGGCAAGTTCCAGCAGGAGGGCTTCCATGGCTACCGAATCTACGACAACATGGACCGCAACATCATTGGCAACTACGACGAAGTGATGAACATCACTCAGGCAATAATCATTCCCGGCGACGCTCCTTCGGGCCCCGGCCGCATCCGCGTTATCTACAACAACGCCTGGGTTGACCTCGACAAGTTCACCCCCGACATGCAGACAATCAAGGAAGGTGTTGCCTACGATATTCCAGTCAAGATTATCGGCGAGAACCCCGACACAGAGCTTGACTTCACCTCGCTGCCCACCCTTTCGGAAGAAGGCAGCAACTTCGGAATCCCCGGCGGCTCCATGCACCCCGACGGCAAAGCCTGGGTCAAGACCATCACCACTCAGGGCGCTGCCAAAGACCTCAAGCTGACGCTCAAGGCTCCTGCCGGATTCTATACCGCTCTGACCGACACTGTTGTGGCCAACCATGGTTCGACCTTTACCATCAACTTCAACTCCAACCAGGCCGGCCCCCGCTCTGAAACCCGAACCTATCAGGACCTCCGCTACAACACCGGCCACATCTTTATCGGCTGGCCCGGCGACACCGAGATGACCAAAATCGGCACCTACGGCGAGGAAATGTCGGGTGCCAACATCGTTGGCAACTACGACTCGGTAATGAAGATTGCCCAGGAAGTGAGCGTTCCCGACGACGTTTTGCCCGGCAACGCTGTTATCCGCATCATCTATCAGAACGCATGGCGTCCGGCCCCGACCTATAACTCCACTCAGGTGCACGAAGGCGTTGCCTACGACGTTCCTGTCCGCTGTCTGTCGCAGCTCGGAATCGTGGAAATCACCGCCGGAAGCAGCTCCAATGCGACGTATGACCTGCAAGGTCGCCGACTCAACGGGAACCTTCGACCGGGCATATACGTTATCAATGGTAAAACAACCTACGTGAAATGACAAATTTTGAAGACCTCGGAGTGCGCGGCGACCTGCTGCGCGCCATAACAGAACTCGGCTACGAGCATCCGATGCCGGTTCAGGAAAAAGTTATACCCCACCTGCTCACCAAAGATAACGACGTAATCGCCCTGGCTCAGACAGGCACCGGCAAAACCGCCGCTTTCGGCCTGCCGCTGCTTCAGCGCGTAAACCTCGACTCCAGCGCCACTCAGGCACTGATTCTCGCCCCCACCCGCGAGCTCTGCCTGCAAATCGCATCAGACCTGGCCGACTACTCCAAATACATCAACGGACTGAAGGTCCTGCCGGTCTACGGCGGTTCATCCATAATGAGCCAGATTCGCGCCCTGCGCAACGGCGTTCAGATTATCGTTGCCACCCCCGGGCGCCTTATCGACCTTATCGAGCGCAAGGAGGTTGACCTGACCAACGTTCACACCGTTGTTCTCGACGAAGCCGACGAGATGCTCAACATGGGCTTCCTCGACTCTATCGACGCCATTCTGGCCCATGTTCCCGACGACAGGAAGATGCTCATGTTCTCCGCCACGATGCCCAAGGAAATCAGCGGCATCGCTCAGAAATACATGCGCTCGCCCGAGGAGTTCGTTATCGGCACCCGCAACTCCGGTGCTGAAAACGTTCGCCATATTTACTACATGGTCAAGGCGTCCGACAAGTATCTTACCTTGAAACGCGTTGCCGACAACTCGCCCAACATCTATGGCATAATTTTCTGCCGCACCCGAAAGGAAACTCAGGAAATTGCCGACCACCTGATTCAAGACGGCTATAACGCCGACGCGCTCCATGGCGACCT
>CAZDVP010000094.1:0-7574 GCA_964508865.1 uncultured Bacteroides sp.
GGGTGGGGGTTTCAATGGCGGGTTTGCCGGTGTAGTCGAGGATGGCGTCGGCGATGGCGCGGGCCATTTTGCTGACACCCTCTTTGGAGTTGAGGAATTTTTCGCAGGTGGGATTGCAAATGAAGTCGAGCTCAATCAAAACCGAAGGCATGGCCGAGGCATGAAGCACCCAGAAGCCGGCCTGCAAAACGCCGCGGTTGCGCCTGCCGGCATTTTTACACAGGCGCGCAACCGTCATGTCGGCAAAGTGAATACTCTGCTCCAGATGTTTGTTTTGCGAGAGTTCAAACATTATGTAGCTCTCGGTTGAGTTCGGGTCAAAACCCTGATATTTGGTTGAGTAATCGCTCTCAAGTTCCATAACGGCGTTTTCGCGTTTGGCCACTTCGAGGTTCGAGGCAGTTCGGTGCAGTCCGAGCGTATAGACCGACGCGCCGGCTATGTTGAGACGGTTCTTGTTGTTTTTGGCAACGGAGTTAACGTGGATGCTGACAAACAGGTCGCCATGGTTGCGGTTGGCAATGTTGGCGCGCTCCTGAAGTTCGATGAAGCGGTCGTCCTGGCGGGTCATTACGATGTTCAGCCCCGGGGTTTCGGCCAACAAACGGCGGATTTCGAGCGCAACATTCAGGTTAATAGTCTTTTCGTTAGTAATCAAGCCCACCGCGCCATAGTCCTTGCCGCCATGCCCCGGATCGAGCACAACCGTAAAACCGTCTTTGCCCGCGGCAAAAGCGGCAGGCAAACACAAGAAAAACAACAGCAAAGTCAGCGCTTTGTGTAGAATATTCATAACTTGTTAAAAAAACTTCTGCAAAATTAGTGATTTTTACGCATCTAAATGCTATCTTTGCAGTAGAAATTTTCAACAAGTCACCAAAAATGCCACTAAAATATACACTTATACCACTATTTTTCGGCCTTATGCTTGCCGGCTGCGGCAGCAAACACGACCCGCGGCCGATTGAGCGCCTCGACTTGGCCCTCAGCGACGCTTCGCTGTCGGCCGCCGACTCGGCCGCCTTCAAGGCCTGGAGCACAATTGCCGGTTTCGAGGGCACGCCCGAGGAGTATGCCGGGCGAATGGCGCCATTTGAGGCTATAGTTCTCGGTTCGCTCGGCTCGCTCGACTCGGTGGAGCAGGTGTTGGGCCAGGCGCTGGCCGACCGCCCCGAGCTGAAGCTCATCGGAATAGTGAGCCCCTATAACCAGACCGTAGTGACCGACCCCGACGGCTATGTTTTCATTGCTCTAAACCATTACTTAGGGGCCGACAGCCGCGCCTACGCCGGATTCCCCGACTATCTGAAGCGGCGCAAGGTTGCCGGCCGGCTGCCGGTCGACGTTGTCATGGCCGTTATTGCCGCCAACGGCGACCCGCAGCTCGGCGAAAGCTCCACGCTGCTCAACCGCATGCTCTATCAGGGCGCACTGCTCAACCAAACCCTCAAGGCTCTGCCCGAGGGCACTACGGAGGCCACAGTGCTCGGCATGACCGATGAGGAATATCAATGGTGTCAGGCCAACGAGGGCCGAATCTGGAGCACGGTTGTTGAGCGCAAATGGCTCTTTTCCGCCGACCCGGAAATCAGCGACCGGCTGCTGCGCCCGGCTCCCGCCTCGGCGCTGCTCACCCCCGAAGCTCCGGGTCAGGCACTGCTCTTCAACGCCTTGAAAATAGCTCAGGCCTACGAAAAAAACACCGGTAAGAAGGCCTCTTTAACTCCCGAATTTTATAACAACAACTCGACTCTGACCCAGTCGGAATACGCACCCGCCCATGCCACCCATTGACCAGAAACGCCAGTTTCGCAACAAACCGCAACACAACGCCCCGGAAACCGACGCCATAGGCCGAATGCCACCCCACGACAAAGAAATCGAGGAGGCGGTGCTCGGCGCTCTGATGCTCGAAAAGGACGCCTATGCGACGGTTTGCGACATTTTGCAGCCGCAATCGTTCTACGAGCCTGTGAACCAGAAGATTTTCGAGGCCATACAGACGCTTGGAGTGCAGCAACAGCCAATTGACATGCTAACCGTTACGGAGCAACTGCGCGCCAACTCAACCATTGACGAAGTCGGCGGCCCGGCGTTCATCGCCGAGCTGACCTCGCGGGTGGCCTCGGCGGCCAACATCGAATTCCACGCCCGAATCATTGCGCAGCAATATCTTGCACGCGAGCTGATTTCGTTCGGCACCGAGGTTTCATCGAAGGCCTACGACCCGGCCAACGACATCGACGACGTGCTTCAGGAAGCCGAAGGCCACCTGTTTGAGCTCAGCCAGCGCAACGTGAAAAAGGAGGTGGTGCAGATCGATTCGGTTATCAACGACGCGATCAACACCATCCAGATGGCCGCCACCCGCGAAAGCGGCCTGTCGGGCCTGGCATCGGGCTATCCGGAACTCGACAAAAAAACCTCCGGCTGGCAGAACTCCGACCTGGTCATCATTGCCGCCCGCCCGGCAATGGGCAAAACCGCCATGGTGCTCTCCATGGCCAAGAACATGGCCGTTAACTATAACACCAAAGTTGCCATATTCTCGCTCGAAATGTCGAAGCTGCAGCTGGTTAACCGTTTGATTCAGAACGTTTGCGAAATCGAAGGCGAAAAAATCAAATCGGGCCGCCTGAGCGACCGCGAATGGAACCAGTTGCTCTCGCGCATCGGCACCCTGCAGTCCGCCCCCATTTTCATCGACGACTCCCCGGGCCTGTCGATTCTCGAACTGCGAACCAAGGCGCGCCGCCTCGTACGCGAAAAAGGCGTGCAGTTCATTGTTATCGACTATTTGCAGCTGATGAACGCCTCGGGCATGAAATTCGGCTCGCGCGAACAGGAAGTGTCAATGATTTCGCGCTCGCTCAAAGAACTGGCCAAGGAGCTGAATATTCCAATCGTGGCCCTGTCGCAGCTCAACCGCTCGGTTGAATCGCGCTCCGAAGACAAGCGCCCGCAGCTGAGCGACCTGCGCGAATCGGGCGCTATTGAACAGGACGCCGACATCGTGTGCTTCATACACCGCCCGGAATACTACCTGCACGGCGCCGCGCGCGACGACGCTCCCGAGCTGCGCGGCAAAGCCGAGTTCATCATTGCCAAGCACCGTAGCGGTTCGGTCGGCGACGTTCCCATGCGCTTCCGCGGCCAGTATGCCCGCTTCGAGAACTGGAACGACGTCGACATCATGTATGACCAGACCTCGACCGCTTCGGCCATGAACACCGACCTCGACAACAACGACCCCCTGGGCGGAGTCAATCCCCTTTCAGGCGGAACGGCCGACATCAGCGGCGGCTCCCCCACCCCATTCTAAACCGATAACTCCCAAACTCCTGAAAATATGAAATACTGCTCGAACTGCCACACCTACCACGACGACACCCCGAACTTCTGCCCAACCTGCGGCAGCCAGCTAATTCAGGTTATGCAAACCCCGCCTCCGCCGCCCGGTTATAACCGCTATGACTACGGCGACAACGCCTTTTCCGCCTCCGGCCCAGAAGGCAAGAGCCGCGGCGTGGCCGCCCTGCTGGCAATTTTTCTCGGCAGCTTTGGCGTTCACTACTTCTACCTTGGCAAAGTCGGCGCCGGCTTGCTCACCATTCTGCTAACCTTCGTGACCTGCTCACTCTGGAACTTCATCACCCTCATTCAAGGCATTCTGATGCTCTGCATGACCAATCGCGAATTCGAAGAAAAATACGTCCGCACCCCCTCCTTCTTCCCCCTCTTCTAACTCCGGGCGTCAACTTTTTGGGGGTGGAGGGTGTTGTAAGGGTGTATAACTTTTATTCATCGATTACTATGCACGCCCAAAAAGAACTTATTCCTTATATCGCGCAGGCTTTGCGCGAAAATTTCGAACGTCCGGCATTTTCTAATATTCATGGCGAAAGCTACACCTACGGTGCAGTGGCGCAACAGATTGCGCGGCTGCACCTGATTTTTGAGCACTCGGGGCTTCGCCGGGGCGACAAGGTTGCTTTCTGCGCCCGCAACTGTGCCGAATGGGGCATCGGGGCGCTGGCGGTGTTGACCTACGGCGGGGTGTGCGTGCCTATTCTGCGCGATTTCAAGCCTGAAAACGTTGAGGAGCTGGCCAGCCATTCGGAGGCGAAGATTCTGTTTACCGACGAGGCGATGTGGAAGCAGCTCGACGCGGAAAAGATGCCGGCGCTTGTGGGCGCATTTGTACTCGGACAGGAGGAGCCGGTAATGTCGCGCAGCAAAAAGCTGACCGAAGCCTGCAAGGAGCTTGACCGGCTGATGACCAAGCGCTACCCCAAGGGCATCAGCGCCAAAGATATCGACTATGCACCGGGCCACCCTGAGGACCCTGCGCTGATAAACTACACGTCGGGCTCCACCGGCCAGCCCAAGGGTGTTGTGCTTTCGCTCAACAATCTTTGGTCGAACATTCAGTATTCAATCGACGGGCTGAACTTTCTGCAGCCTGGCGACGGAATGGTGTGCATGCTGCCGCTTGCCCACATGTTCGGTTTCACGATCGAGATGCTCCACCCGTTCGTTAAGGGCTGTCACGTCAACTTTCTGACCCGCACTCCTGCTCCGAAAATCATCTTAGGGGCGTTTGCTCAGGTCAAGCCTAAGCTGATAGTAACCGTTCCGCTGATTCTGGAAAAGATTGTGCGCACGCAGATTTTTCCGACCATCAACAAGCCGAAAATGAAGCTGCTGCTCCACTTGCCCTTTATCGGCAAACGAATCTACGCCAAAGTGCGCGAAAAGCTGATGAACGCTTTCGGCGGCAACGTTTTGGAAATCATTGTTGGCGGCGCGGCGCTGAGCACCGACGTTGAACACTTTCTGCGCAAAATCCATTTCCCGGTAACGGTTGGCTACGGAATGACCGAATGCGGCCCGCTGATTGCCTATGCTCCCTGGAACGAGCGCAAACCCGGCTCGTGCGGCCGCATAGTTGACCGCATGGAGGCCAAGGTTGATTCGCCCGACCCGACGCGAATTCCGGGAGTGCTGAAAGTTCGCGGCGCCAACGTTATGAAAGGCTATTTCCACAACGACCGGGCAACGGCGCAGGCCATAGATTCCGACGGCTGGATGAGCACGGGCGACATTGTTCTCATCGACCCGGAAGGCTTCGTGACCATCAAAGGCCGCGAAAAGAACATGATTTTAGGCCCGTCGGGGCAGAACATCTACCCCGAAGAAATCGAGTTCAAGTTGAACCGCGAGCCGCTGGTTGCGGAATCGCTGGTGGTCGACGCCGATGGCAAGCTCATGGCGCTGATTCATCCCGACTTCGACGCGGCAAAAGCTCAGAACCTCGACCGCGCTGCCATTGAACAAATCATGGAGGAGAATCTGGCAAAAGTGAACACCGAGCTGCCGGCCTACAGCAAGCTGGCGGGACTGAAAATCTACGACGAAGAGTTCGAAAAAACGCCCAAGCGCTCCGTTAAGCGCTATCTCTACCAGCATAAATAACCCAGCTGCGGCTGTCAGTCGAGGAAATCCACGCGCAGGCTATGGACATGAAAAGTTTGAGGCAGAGCGTTGTAGTCGCCATAAATGCCTCGGAGATAAGAGTCATAGCCGGCGGGAACGGGGAGCATGGCGTCCTCGAACGGCACGCAAACGGTTGACCGGACATCGGCCAGCCGGCGCGGGCGGGTAAACAGCGAGCCGGGTGCATGGCGCATCCGGCCGCGCGCGCCTATGCGGGCAAAGAAGTTGGTCGCCGGGCTAATAACGCAACGGAAAAGCCACGCTGCCGGGCGCAGCAAAAGGCGTTGCACCGCGCGCGAGCGCACGGCAGCAAGAGGCCAGACAATGTGTTTTTGATAAAGATTGACCGCTTTGTCGAGCCATAGCGACGACGAGGGGCGGATGTGGAACACGTCGACAAACAGCCCGCGATACCTGTAGTCCCAACCGCGCGGGTCAGGCTCCTGGATTTCGCTGCGGAGGTCGCGGATTTTGGGGTTCGGATTGACGTAGCCCCGGTCGGTCGAATAGTCCTGCCAGGCAAATGGAGCGTCCGGCAGTGAGAGCCACACCTTGCGCAAACGCCTGAAGTCGGGTTCGAGCAGCTCAATGTCGATGTCGTCGTCCCACGGAATGAAGCCGCCGTGGCGAATGGCACCGAGGCAGGTCCCCGAGCTGAGCCAGTAGGTGATCCCATTTTCTGAGCAGACGCGGTCAATGAACTTGAGGATTTCGAGCATACGCAACTGCCGGCGGCGCAAATCAGAGCCGTCGGGGTTAAACCGGTTGCGCAGTTCAACTTGCTTCTGCGGGGAAATC
Source organism: uncultured Bacteroides sp. (assembly GCA_964508865.1). Lineage (GTDB taxonomy): Bacteria > Bacteroidota > Bacteroidia > Bacteroidales > Muribaculaceae > UBA3263. The sequence continues at coordinate 6,295 of CAZDVP010000094.1, forward strand.
ACTTGCTCGATCAGGATAGAAAAAAATAAGCCTTATCGGAGTGGATGTGGAAGAAACTCGAAATAGACAGGATTTGAGTGCTTAGAGGATCTCTGTAATCTGCCTTGGTGTTCCGGAGGAACACGCTCCCGAAGGAGTGGAGCCCGCCATTGATCCGAAAAGCTTGTCTCGGGTTTCAAAAAAGGATTGAAGAGTTTCCCAATCAGCTTCCGATAAGGCTTATGTATGTTTAGCGAAGATGGTTGCCGCGCCGATGCGGCAACACATCTTCAGTTTGCCGTTAGTTTACTCAGCGAACTTTGCCTTGATGAACTCGCGGTTGAGGCGCGCAATGTTGCTCAGCGAAATGTTCTTGGGGCATTCGGCGGCGCAAGCACCGGTGTTGGTGCAGTTACCGAAGCCGAGCTCATCCATCTTGGCAACCATTTTGCGAGCGCGACGGGCGCGTTCAACCTGGCCCTGGGGCAGCAGTGCGAACTGGCTGACCTTGGCGCTGACAAAGAGCATGGCCGAACCGTTTTTGCAGGCGGCAACGCAGGCGCCGCAGCCGATGCAGGTGGCGGAGTCCATGGCGGCGTCGGCTGCTTCCTTGGAGATGGGCAGGTTGTTGGCATCCTGCGCACCGCCGCAGTTGAACGAAACGTAGCCGCCGGCCTGCTGGATTTTGTCGAACGCATTGCGGTCAACAATCAGGTCCTTGATAACGGGGAAGGCAGCCGAACGCCAGGGCTCAACGGTGATGGTTTCGCCGTTTTTGAAGCGACGCATGTAGAGCTGGCAAGTGGTGGCGCCGGTTGCGGGGCCGTGGGGGTGACCATTGATGTAGAGCGAGCACATGCCGCAGATGCCTTCGCGGCAGTCGCTGTCGAAAGCAATGGGTTCTTCGCGGTTTTCAACGAGCTGCTCGTTGAGAATATCGAGGGTTTCGAGGAACGAGGTGTCGGAATCGGTCACCACCTTGTAGTCCTTGAATTGACCTTTTGCTTTAGGGCCGGCCTGACGCCAAACCCTAAGAGTTACGTTCATTTGAGACATTTCAGTAGTCGTTAAATTAGTGGTGAAGAATTTTAGGATTTGTAGTTACGGGTCTGAACCTTGATGGCCTCGTAGTGGAGCGGTTCCTTGATGAGTTCGGGAGCCTTTTCGTCGGAGCCCTGATAGTCCCAGCACGAAACGTAGAAGAAGTTTTCGTCGTCGCGCTTGGCTTCGCCTTCTTCGGTCTGATATTCTTCGCGGAAGTGGCCGCCGCAGCTTTCGTTGCGGTTCAGAGCGTCGTAGGC
>CAZDVP010000095.1:0-7527 GCA_964508865.1 uncultured Bacteroides sp.
CGATGCCGCGGGCGGCGCCGGTGATGAGAGCGGTTTTTCCTTCGAGAAGTTTCATTTTAAGTACGAATAAATTATTGGTTATTAAATTGATGTTCGGGTTGAATATGAGCGGGCATCCGCAGGGCGTCGATTATGAAGTCAACGCACTCGGCCTGCCATTGGTCAAACAGCGGAAGTTCAGCCTCGGAGCGGCGCACAATGGTCCAGTCGGCGCCGCGGACCAGCATGGTGAGCACCGACGCGGCGCGCGAGGCCTGCACGGCGTCGAATTCGCCGCTGGCAACGCCCTGGCGCAGAATGGTGTGGATAATGTCGTTGAGATGCGAGGTAACCATGGCTCGCACGGCCTGGGCGCGTTTAACGTTGGCCGAGAAGAGGGTTTTATACCAGACTTCATATTCCGGCATGTTTTCGCGCGCAATGTTGACGCGGAAGTTAATCAGCGCGCGCAGGCGCCCGACGGCGCTGTTTTCCATCGCCATGGTAAGGCGCAAGTCGCTGATAATCCGGTTGACTTCGCTGCTCACAACGGCCTCGAAAATCTCGTTCTTAGTGCGGAAATAGGTATAGATAGTGCGGCGCCCGCGGTCGGAGGCGGTCGCAATATCGTTCATCGTGGTCTTCTCTATGCCTTGGCGCACAAAAAGCTGGCGGGCCACGTCGGTCAATCTTTCGCGAGTACGTGAGGCCATTTTTACAAGCGCAAAGTTACTCAATTTCTTTGAATCTCGCAAACAACTAATTCAGGGGTTTGCTTGTTGATAAGATATGAGTAAGAAATCAGACATCCAGAAAATCTGGCGCGAGTGCTTTCCGGAAGATTCCGCCCGGTGGCGGCGAATGTTTTTCGACGCGGTTTATGTCGACGACGAAGCGCTGACGCTGACCGAGCCCGACTCAGACCATATTGTCAGCTCGCTGCTGCTATTGTCGTATTCCATGACGTTTCAGGGTCGTAACGTCGGGCTGGCCTACGTTTACGGCGCCGGCACGCTGCGCCGCTTCCGCGCCCGCGGCTACATGAGCCGGCTGCTGCGTCAGGCCCTGCGCGAGGCCTCGGACCGCGGCGACACTTTTGCCGCCCTGATTCCGGCGCGGCCGTCGCTGCGACGCTACTATGGCCGCTTCGGATTCTCAACGGTGTTCTACTCGCGGCCCGAGCGCTACACGGCCATACACCGCTTCCCCACTCAGGGCCAATACCGGCCGGTTGACCCGGCCGACCCGCGGCTCTACGACGCCTTTGCACAACTGATGGGCCGGCGGCAATGCTGCGTGCAGCATTCGCGCGCCCAGTTCCTGACCATTATGGACGACGCCCAACTGTCGGGCTACGGCTTTGCCGCCGTTGAGCATGCCGACTCGGGCGAAATCGCCGCCATGGTCTGGGCCGCGCCCGAAGTGGCCTCGCAGACGCTCAACGTCATAGAGCTGCTGGCCGACGACGCCGACGCGGCCAATGCCGCGCTGACCGCCCTGCAGCAGCAAATGCCAGGCCGCCCGCTGACGCTCATGCGCCACCCGGCCGACTCGGCCGCCGGCGGCAACCTCATTGCCGGAGGCATGGCGCGTGTGGTCAACGCCGAATCAGCCCTCAGAGCCGTTGCCGAAAACAACCCCAACCTGCAGCTGACCATACGTCTGACCGACCCCATTCTGCCCGAAAACAACGGCATCTACACCCTCAGCCGCGGCACTCTGCGCATCGCCGACCTCACCGCCAACACTCCCTGCGACCTCGACCTCACCCCCGAAGTCCTGACATCCATGCTCTTCTCCTCCTCCCCCATCTCGGCCATTACCGGCCTCCCCTCCCGCCGCGCCCACATGTCGCTGATGCTGGGGTGATTATTTGAGGATGCGGAGGGATTTGGGGAGGAGGTTGTTGGCGCGGGTGCCGAGGTTGTTGACCCAGCCCAGGGGGCGGTGGCCATAAGTCAGCAGCAGCAGGCCGCGCGGCGCGTCGGGGTCGAGGCGCAGGGCGTTGCGGCGCAGAAATTCTACGGCCTGGTCGCGCGTCACTTCGGCGGTTGGCCAGCGCGCGGCTTCGAAGTCGGCAGCCAGACAGGCTGCATGCGTTGGAATTTCGTTGCGCCCCTTGGTTTCGGTCAGGGGGCCGACGCCTTGTTGAATCAGCCGCGAGGGCAGGCGCCGCAGCGGCGCGGCGGGCTCGCAGCCCGGTTTACGCAAAAGGGCCATGAAGAGCCCTTCGCCGCGAACAAGGTGGGGATAGAAGTGGCCGCCAACAACTCCGGGCATTTCGGGCAGCGGCAGTTGCTCGGCGCCGAGGGTTTCCATGAAGTAAGCAACATTCTCTTCGTTTTCGGCGCGGGCAAAGGTGCAGGTCGAGTAAATCATTGTGCCGCCCGGACGCAGAAGGGGCCAGATTGCCTCAACAATCTGGCGCTGAAGGGCGGCGCACTGCTCAACCAGCCGGGGCGACCACTGGCTGCGGGCGTGCTCGTCTTTGCGCATCATGCCCTCGCCGGAGCAGGGCACATCGGCAGCTATGATGTCGAAGCTGCCCGGAGTTAGCGAAGCCAGGCGCTGGGCCGGGCCGAGCGACACGGCGCAGTTCCCATAGCCCCACTTGGTCAGATTCTCGCACAAAACGGCGGCACGGGCCGGCTCGAACTCGTTGGCGAGCACAAAGGAGCCGGCGGGGAGCGCATCAATGGCGGCAGTGGTCTTGCCGCCCGGAGCGGCGCAGGCGTCGAGGTAGCGCACCGGCTCGGTCAGGTTGAGCGAGCGGATTGCGGCATCTATAGCCATCGACGAAGGGTCCTGAACATAGTAGAGCCCCTGGTGAAACGCCGGGTCGAGGGTAAACGCCGGGCGCTCGGCCAGATATTCGCCGGCCGCGCACCAGGGCACCAAGTCGGCCCCGGGCGCCGGAGCCATTGACTTGAGCTGATTATGGCGTATAGCCACAACGGGCTCCCCGGCGCATAGAACGTCGAGGAGCCCCTGTGGGTCAGGAATTTGCGAATCGCTCAGAATCCGGTCAACGAATTCCTGCGGCAGTTCAACAGCCAATTCCTAATTACGGTTCAGTTGCAGCAACCGTTGCAGCCGCCATCGCAGCTGCAACCCCCGCCACAGCCACACTGGGCGCCGGCGCTTGCTGCGGTGATTTCGGCTTCGGTTGCGGGACGCACCTGGTCGATGCGGCCGTTGATTTTAACGGTGTGGCCGGCCAGCGGGTGGTTGAAGTCGACTTTAACAACAACCGTGTCCTTATTTACTTCCAGAACCACCGCGGCCACTTCCTGGCCAACATTGGTCTGAAGGAAAATCCGGGCGCCGGGATAGATTTTCTTTTCGTCGAGCTTGCCGTCTTCTTCAAAAACGGCGCGGGGCACGCTTTCGGTGCGCAACATGTCGTCGCGATACTCGCCGAAGCCCTCCTCGGGCGAAAGGGTCACGCTGAACGTTGCGCCCTGCTCGAGGCCGTCGATAGCGCGGGCCAGCGGCTCGAGCACGTAGGGCGTAACGCCGTAGACCATCGTTTCGGGGTGTTCGGCCGTTACCTGATGCACGAGTTCGTCCTTGCCGTCGGTAACGTCGAAGAGATCATAGGAAATCGCCACAAAGGCATTTTTTTCAACTTTCATGATGTCGTTTCGGTTTTAAAAGGTTGATACTGTTCGTTTAGACCTTTCTTACCAAATGATTACGCGTTCGCTTTCGGGGCGGAACATTTTCTGGCCTTCCTTGATGTCGAAGGCTTCGAAGAACGGCTCGAGGTTGCGCAGGCTAACGTTGACGCGCAGGTTGCCCAGCGAATGAACGTCGTTGGTGGTCAGCGAGCGGATTTCCTCGTCGCGAATGTTCTGCGCCCAAAGGTTGGCGTAGTTCAGGTAAAAGATCTGAGCGGGGGTGAAGCCCTGAACTTTGGCTTCTTCGCTCTTAATATCAACGCCTTTCTTGTTCTGTGAGTTCACGAAAGCGGTCATTGCCACGCGCAGGCCGCCCTGGTCGGCAATGTTTTCGCCCAGAGTGTAGGTGCCGTTGGCATGGAGGCCGGGCAGAACCTCAACCTCGTCGAACTGGGCAACGAGGCCCTTGGTCAGTTCCTCGAAGGCGGCAGCGTCGGCGTCGGTCCACCAGTTGGTCAGGTTGCCGTCCTTGTCGAAGTTGCGGCCCTGGTCGTCGAAGCCGTGGGTCATTTCGTGGCCGATAACAACGCCGATGCCGCCATAGTTTTCGGCGTCGGTGGCTTCGGGGTCAAAGAAGGGTGCCTGCAGAATGGCGGCGGGGAACACGATTTCGTTGGCCATCGGGTTATAGTAGGCGTTAACCGTTTGCGGAGTCATGCCCCACTCGGTTTTGTCGACCGGCTTGCCCCACTTGGAGTACACGTCGGCCTGGTGCCACATATTGGCATTATGCATATTTTCATAATAGGAGAGTTTCGGGTCGATATTCATTGTCGAATAGTCCTTCCACTTGTCGGGATAGCCGATTTTCACGGTGAAGGCGGCGAGTTTTTGGCGGGCATTGGCCTTGGTTGAATCGCTCATCCAGGTCAGGTTGTCGATGTGCTGACCCAGCGCCTCGCGCAGGTTCTCGACCAGCTCGACCATATATTCTTTCGACGAAGCGGGGAAATACTTTTCAACATAGAGCTCGCCGATAGCCTCGCCCAGAGTGCCCTCGGTTGCAGCCAGAGCGCGTTTCCAGCGGGGCTTCTGCTCCGTAACGCCGCTAACCACCTTCGAGAACTCGAAGTTGGCGTTGGTGAAGTCGTCGCTCAAAAAGGCAGAAGCGTTGCTGACGTAGTTCCAGAGATAATAGTCCTTCAGCTCGCGCTCGCTCGACTTGGCCAGCAGCTCCATGCCGCGCTTAACCGGCTCGATTTCCGTTACGATCACCTGGCCGGGGGCCTCGATGCCCATGGTTTCGGGGAAGAAGCGCTTCCAGTTCAGCTCCGGATACATTTTTTCCAGCTCGGCCAGCGAGCGCGGGTTATACATTGCCGGAATGTTGCGGCTCTGCTCGCGGGTCCAGGCCTTTTCGGCCAGCGAGGTTTCGATTTTCATAACGTTGGCCATGATGCGCTCGGCGTCCTCCTTGGAGTAGCCTGCATTCTGCATCTGGTCAACAATGAGCTTCTTATAAGCCTCGCGCACCTGAGTGTTGCGCTCGTCGTTTTCCAGATAGTAGTCGCGGTCGCCCAGACCCATGCCGCCGCCGCTGACATACATTGCATATTCGTTTGAATTGCGCATATCCTCCATCGGACCTGCGCCGAAGAAAGGCGAAGCGAAATTGCCGTGCATCCAGATGAACAGGTCGGTCAGCGAATCCTTCGGGGTCGACTCAATGCGGTTGAGGTCGGCCAGAATCGGCTGCGCGCCCTCGGCGTTGCGGCGGGTGGAGTCCATTGCCAGATTATAGATAGTTGCAACCTTATAGGCCACGGTGCCCTCCTCGGGATTCGAGGAGGCAACGCCCGTAACCAGCTGGCGCACGCGTTCCTGGGCGGTGTCGCGCAGCAGGTCGAAATTGCCGAAGCGGGCATATTCGCCGGTCAGCGGATGTTCCTGCATCCAGTTGCTGTTAACGTAGAGATAAAAATCTTCGCCGGCGGGAATCGAGTCCGACAGTTTAGCGAGGTCGAGGCTCTTGGTGGTAGGGGCCTTTGTGCAGGCCGTCAGGGAAATAGCCATAGCAAGAGCAATGTTTAAAAATTTCATTTTTGCAAATAATAATTAGTTTCTGCCCGCAAAGTTACAAAAAAAATGGGGAAAAATTTGCGCGGTTCGGAAAAACTCGCTAAATTTGCAGCGCAATTCGAAAAAGCATGGCGATTTAGTGTAGTGGCCTAGCACGCCGCCCTCTCACGGCGGAAACCCGGGTTCGAGTCCCGGATTCGCTACCGAAAAAAGCTGCCCGACCTCATGGTCAGGCAGTTTTTTTATGCGTCGGCATCAAACCGTTAGCCGCGCAAACGGAGGCGCGTCGGGGTCGGCAAACTCGCCGCGCCTATATTTAAAGGAGCCGGCTATGCCGACCATGGCGGCATTGTCGGTGGTGAACTTGCGCTCGGGAATCCACGCCGTCAGTCCGCGCCGGCGGCAAAAATCGGCAACGGCTTCGCGCACCCCGGAATTGGCGCTCACTCCGCCGCCGATGGCCACTGCCTTCACCCCGGTCTGCTTAACGGCCAGCTCGAGCTTGGCCATGAGCGTGTCGATTATCGCCGCCTGAATCGAGGCCGCCAGGTCGGCTAAGTTGTCGGTAATAAAGGTAGGCGAGAGCTTCAGGCCGTCGCGCACAGTGTAGAGAAACGAAGTTTTCAGCCCGCTGAAGCTATAGTCCAGACCCGGAATGTGAGGCTTGGCAAACTTAAAGGCCTTGGGGTTGCCCTCGGCGGCCAGGCGGTCAATGTGCGGTCCGCCCGGATAGGGGAGTCCCATCACCTTGGCGCACTTGTCGAACGCCTCGCCGGCGGCATCGTCGATCGTGCGCCCGAGAATCTCCATGTCGTTATCGGCGCGCACCAGAATCAGCTGCGAGTTACCGCCCGAAATCAGCAGGGCCAGAAACGGAAATTCGGGCACGGCATCGTCCGGCTTCTGGCGGATAAAGTGGCTGAGCACATGGCCATGCAGGTGGTTCACGTCGACCAGCGGAATGCCCAGCCCTAAGGCCAGACCCTTGGCAAACGACGTTCCGACCAGCAGCGAGCCCAGCAGCCCCGGGCCGCGCGTAAAGGCTATGGCCGAAAGCTCCTCCTTGGCTACTCCGGCGCGTCGCAGCGCCGAGTCAACGACCGGCAGAATGTTTTGCTGATGCGCGCGCGAGGCCAGTTCGGGCACCACGCCGCCATATTCTTCATGCACGCTCTGCGACGCTATGACGCTCGAAAGCAGCAGGCCGTCGGCGAGCACTGCTGCCGAAGTGTCGTCGCACGACGACTCTATGGCCAAAATTATTTCTCTCTCCTTCATATTCATGGGTGCAAAGTTACGCAATAATTAGTAATTAGCAATTAGGAATTAGCAATTTTTGGTGGACCAATTAGACCTATTGGACCAATAAGACTAATAGGCGCAACAGGCTATTTAACAAACTTTAACTCCAACAAATGGCGCAGGTTGTTAAAAAATGCTTAATTTTGCGCGACGTATGCTCGCATGCATTCTCAAGTCTAACTAATCATACAATTTAACCAACAATCATTCAATGAAAAAACTGTTACTTACCGTGGGAGCGGCCGTGCTTTCTGCATCCGCTTTCGCGACCAGTTGGCAACGTTCCGCGACGGGACTCAACGCCACTGACATTCAGGCTCTCGCCGGACAGGAAGTGAAAGTGGTTGTAAAAACCTCTTCGCGAACAACCACCGGCTGGTTCAAACCCGCAATTATCAATGAGGACGGCTCCGGCTACTTTGCAACCTGCGACACTCAGAACTCCGAAGACACCGAACTCTTTACCGACGATTTCGTCTACACCATGATTGTGAGCGAAGACGGCCAGAGCTTCACCTTCAAGAACTGCTACGACCTCTATCCGCCG
>CAZDVP010000096.1:0-7488 GCA_964508865.1 uncultured Bacteroides sp.
GTGGGTGGAGCAGAGGGCGTTGCGCAGAATCTTGCGGGCGTGGTCGCCGTCCTGGGCGCGGGCCCAGAGGTTGATTTTCCAGCCCATTGACCAGCCGGTTGCGCCGTCGCCGCGAAGAGTCATGGAGTTAACGGCAGCTTCGAACATCGGGTGGCCCGGTTCAACCTGCGAGTAGGGGTAGAGACACATCAGGTGGCTCATGTGGCGGTGGCCGTCAGCGCCGGCGGTGTAGGGGCTATATTTCCATTCGCGCAGAATGGTGGTGCCTTTTTCCAGCGAATTGTTGTTCCATTCCTTGGTGTATTCCTCGGTTGCGAGGCCTTTGTCGAGGTCGGCGTAGTAGCTTTCGAGCTTGGCTTTGTCGGCGGCGGTGATTCCGCAGGCTTCCAGGCCGAGAGTGTCGATAGCCTTGAGGGTGTTGGAGAAGAGGTCAACCAGAATCTGCTGGGCATGGGCGGTTGCGTTTTCCTTGCCGGGGCCATGTTCGGGCGAGTATTCGTTGGGAGCTTCCCAGGTGCCGTCGGTGCCCTTTACGAGGCGTTCCAGCCAGAATTCGCAGGCGCTCCAGATTGTGGGGAAGGCGCGTTTGAGGAAGTCCTTGTCGAGGGTGTAGTCATAGTGCTGGAACAGGTGGGAGCAGCACCAGGCGTTGGCAATGGTGTAGTTATGCATAAAGTTGCCTACGCCGCCAAAAATGTTGGATTCGGTGTAGAAAGTCCAGCCTTTGGTCTGGCCCGATTCCTGAGCGTATTTCTGCCAAACGGTGTGCTCGGTGGCCTGGCTGATGAGGTAGTTCAGCAGCGGCATGTGGAGGTCGCTGAGGTTGGTGGGCTCTGCGGGCCAGTAGCACATCTGAAGGTTGATGTTATTGTGGATGTCGGCATTCCAGGGAGCAATCGCGCCGGTGTAGGGGCGGGCATAGGTGAAGCCGCTCCAGATGCCCTGGAGGTTGTTGGGCACGTCGACGCCGCGGCTCGAACCGATGTGGAGGTAGCGGCCATAGTGGAAGTAGAGCTGCTCGAGGAAGCGCACCTTGGCGTCGTCGGCGTTGATGTTGTTTTTAGTGGTTGTCTGGTAGTAGGTGATGAGCTGGTCGGTGGGGAGGTCGTTGACCGAGCCGGCCAGGTCGAAGTCCACGCGGTTGAAAATCGACTGATAGTCGGCAATGTGGTCGGCCAGAACGGCGTCCCAGCCCTTGCTGGCGGCGTTGGCTGCGCAGGTGGCAACGTTGCCGGTCAGGGCTTCGGTGTTGGAGGTGAAGTTTTCGGCGTGGAGGTCATAGTCGGTGCCGCCGGCAATAACAACGTAGATCTGGTCGGCGCCTTTAACGGTGATGCCGGTTTCGTCGGCGGTCATGGTCACGTTCTGGCCGGTGGGCACGATTTTGATGCAGCTGGCAAACGAAACGGTTTCGAACTTGCCGCCATAGGTAATGGTGCCGTCGGCGCTGTAGGTAACGGGGGCTTTGATATAGTTCGGAGCCATGCCGGGCACTTCGGTGAACTTAACGTTGATTGCGCCGGGGGTCGATGCGGAGAGCAGGGCGGCAACAACATTGTCGGGATAGGAGGCGAGGAAGCGGCGGGTAAACACCGTGCCGGCGCCGTTTTCGTAGCTTACGTTGGAGGTAGCGTCGGTCAGGTCGAGGTTGCGCCAGTAGTTGCGAACAAGGTTTTCGTCTTCCCAGCCAAAGCCTTCTTCTTCGAGCGAGTTGATCAGCAGCGAGCCGAAGTTCTGGTAGCAGCCGTAGTTGCCAACGTCTTCTTTCTTGCCGGACCAGAGGGTCTTTTCGTTAACGGAGATATCTTCCTGCATTACGCCGCCAAGAACCGTTGCGCCGAACTGGCCGTTGCCCACGGGCAGGCCCAGGTCCATCCATTTTTGCTGACGGCCGTTGATTGCATAGGTGGCGCTGGTGCCGGGGCGGTCATACCAGAGCGTCAGTTTGTTGTCGGGGCGATAGGTGGTTGAGCCCTGATAGGCGTATTCCTCGGCGGGAATGTCTTGAGTGGCCATGAACTTCAGTGCGTTGCCCTTTTCGCTTGCGCTGCCGGCATAAATGCCGATTTCCTGTTCTGCAGCACCTGCTCCTTGCCAGAGGTTGAAGCAGCCATTATAGTCGTTAGGCTTGATTTCGAGTGCGGGCCAGTAGTCGGTAGCCGGAGTTTCAACCAGCGAGAAGCCTTTTTCGTAGGGCTGAGCCGACGCATAAACGCGGGCTTCTTTATTTGTTCCCTTAACAACGAGGTATTCGCCTTTTTTGTTAACAATCTGGAAGTTATTGGCATCGCCAACCAGTTTCCAGAGCTTTGTTGATGCAGGCATTACGAGAACTTCGCGTTTAACCTTGTTGTCTACGCCATAGGAGGTTACGACTGACTTGTTGTTGCAGAACTGAATGTAGTACCATTGCGGGTCGGTCTGATCGGCGGTTGCGAACTCCGGCATGGCAACTTCCATGAGGTTGAACTGAAGTTTGTTGTTGGTGTCGCCTGAGTTATATTCGCCCAGTTCAACGCCGGCTGCTGTGCCACCCCATTGGTTCATGCCTTTGTTGTCAACGCCTTTGCGGTGAATTTCCCAGTAGCCGTTCTTTTCCATGAGGCTGAGCGCGGTTGCTTCGCTTTCGTTGGCAACTGCGGTGAATCGCTGGCCGTTGTAGCCAACATAGCGGCCGGCGCCGCTCTTCATCTTGAAGTCGGAGGCGGAGCCGATGAGCTGCCAGCGCAGTTGGGGGCTGCCGGCTGCGTCGGCGGTAACGAGTTTGCCTACGCCGTTGTCTTTCAGTACGTGTTCGCCTGTGATGAACTGCACTTGATACCAAGTCGGGCTGCCGGCCGTTGAAAAGGTCGGCTCAGTGACTGCGCTTGCGGCTACGGCCGAAATCAGGCCCAGAGCGCAAAGCAGGGTTTTGAAGTTAAATTTCATGTGTGAAATCCTGATATTTTTAATGGTTTAGAATTTGCAGATATTTCAAGTTGCAAAGATAGTTAAAAAATCCTTTAATCCAAAACTTTTGGCAGTTTTATCTTGTTTTAATGGCAAAACAACAAAGAAACTAACAATTCAGACTATGAAGTATATCCAGCCAGAACTTCCCTATGATGCCGCCGCTCTCGCTCCCGCAATCAGCGAGGAAACAGTGAGATTCCACTATGGCAAGCATGAGAAAACGTATATCGACAATCTCAATGCGATGATTAAGGATACCCGTTTTGAAAATCTCAGCCTGGAGGAAATCATTACCGAAAGCGATGGCTCGCTGTTCAACAACGCCTCGCAGGCGTGGAACCATATCTTTTATTTCTTTTCGCTGAGCCCCGACGGCGGCGGCGAACCCGGAGGCGATTTGCGTCGGGCAATCGACCGCGATTTCGGATCGTTCGAAAAGTTTAAGGAAGATTTCGTCAAGGCAGGTACTTCACTGTTTGGCAGCGGCTGGGTCTGGCTGGCTGCCGACACCGAGGGCAAGCTCTTTATTCAGGCAACGCCCAATGCCGGCAACCCGATGACTACCGGGCTGATTCCCCTGCTGACTTTCGATGTGTGGGAACACGCCTACTACCTCGACTATCAAAACCGGCGCGCCGACGCGCTCAACGCTCTCTGGCAGATTGTTGACTGGGACGTTGTTGAAAGCCGCTACTGAACTGAATTATGAAATAACAGACTACAAGAAAGCAATAAGCATAATGTGATGAATGGAGAGAGAGGCACGCGTGAGCGCCCCTCTTTTTCTGTTTATGCCGGCGATGTTTGCGGTCGGTTTATTTCTTTTTGCGCTTGGTGCTGGAGTGGTAGCCGTAGCCATAGCCGTAGCTGCCATAAACGCCATGAACCGAGTCGGTTGCGTTAAGGATAATCGACAGGTTGTTGTAGCGGCGCGAGTCGTAGAGTTGACGCAGAACCTTCAGGTCGCTCTTTTCGAACAAGCCGCTGCGCATAACGAAGATGGTCATGTCGATATAGGGGTTGAGCAGGCGGGCGTCGGCCACTATTTCGATGGGCGGGCAGTCGAACACAACGTAGTCGTAGCGCTCGCGCAGTTCGTCGATGAGCTTTTCGAGGTTGGGCGAGTAGAGCAGCTCGGTGGGGTTCGGCGGGGTGAGGCCTTCGGGCAGGAGGTCGAAGTTTTCAATGCCGTCAACGTTTTTGACAATCAGGTTGTCGAGGTTGGTTTCCTTGCCGACGAGGTAGTCAACGATGCCTTTGCGCGGCGAGCCGACGTTTTGGCTCACAGTGCCTTTGCGCAGGTCGAGGTCAACGAGAATGGTCTTTTTGTTTTTGATTGCAAAAATCGACGCGGTGTTGAGGCTGACAAACGTTTTGCCCGAGCCGGCGTTGAGGCTGACAACCATAATGGTGCGGCCGGTGTCGGTGTTCTGGCGGTGGTTCATCGAGCCCATGAAGTCGATGTTGGTGCGAATCATGCGGAAGGCCTCGTTAGTGATGTCTTTGCTGTGGGGGCGCACAAGAATCTGGCGCGGGCCGGTGGGCTCCGATTTCAGTCGGTTGCCGCGAGAATGCTGAGGAATGTCGGCCAGGGGCACTTCGCCCAGGAAGGGGATTGCCAGGTCTTCGATGTCGCGGCGCGAACGCACTTTGGTGTTCATGATTTCGCGCAGGTATATGATAGCCGTCGGAATCAGCAGGCCCATTACGATTGCCAGCAAAAGAATCATCTTTTTGTTGGGCGAGGTTGCGTTGGGCGCTCCGTAGGGTTCGGTTATCATGCGCGTGTTATACATGGTGAAGGTTTGCGACAGTTCGTTTTCTTCGCGGCGCTGGAGCAGGAACAGGTAGAGGCTTTCCTTTACTTTCTGTTTGCGCTCCTCGCTCATCAGGTATTTGGCCTGGCCGGGAGCGGTTGCGAGTTTGTTCTGCGTGTTGGTGTCGACCAGCGAAATGGCTTTGTAGCGCTTGTTGAGCACTTCAAGGGCGGCGTCGACCGACGAAAGGATTGCATCGCGCGTGCGGGCTATGGCGTCGGCTTTCTGGCGCATCAGGGGCGACTCCTCGGGGGTGGTTTCCAAGCGGAAGTTGCGTTCCGAAACCGCGCGGTTATACTCGGTTACCAGAGTCTGGATGTTGGTGCCGCCAATGTCGGCGGTTGCGGGGAGCAGGCGAGTGATGTCGCTCGACGAGAGTTCGTTTTTCAGGTAGCGGCCAATGGCGATTTCCTGCGAGAGCTGGTTCAGGGCCTTTTGGTTTTCGCTGCTCTGGTTGAGGTAGAGGGTTGCCATGGCGTCCATGTCGAGCATGCGGTGCGACGACTTGAATTGAGTGATGTTGCTTTCAACGTCGCCCAGCTCCTCTTCAATCATCATCAGGCGTTCGTCGATGAACTTCGAGGTTGCCATGGCGATTTTGTTGCGGTCGGCAATCCAGAGCTGGTTGTAGGCTTCAACGATTTCGCTCAGAATATTGTCGGCCTTCTGCGTGTTGGCTTCGGTGAGCGAAAGGGTTATGATATTGCCGTTGTCTTCGTCGTAGTCGCTCTTAACGCGTTCGCACAGGCCGCGGGCGGCTGCTTTGACCGAAGTGTGGGTGTAGTTGATGCTGGTCGGGGCCGGAGCGCCTTTGGCATCGGGCTTGTCGAGATATTCGGTGGAGTTGATGATGAAGTCGCCAACCGGGGTCTTGACCTGCTGGCCGAACCGGGCTTCAACGTCGTCGCCTTTAACTTTTTTGCCTTTGAGCTTAAAGTTCGAAAGGGTAACGCCGGTTTTTTCGTCGTTGATTTTGATTTTGAAGCTATAGGAGAGCTTGGGGTCGGAGTTGGCTACCGAGTCGATGCGCTCAACTGCAACGGGTGAGTTCTTGTAGAGCTCAACCTTGCGCAGTTTGCGGCGGGTGGTGTAGACGTTGTTGAGGTTCAGGCGGCTAACAACCGTTTCCATGATCTGCGGCGAGGTCATGACAAACATTTCGTTGAGCGTTTCGCTCGGAACCGGGTTCACGCCGAGCATCGAAAGGTCGGTGCCGATGCTTTGCGAGGAGTCGTCTTTAAGGAGGATTTCGGTTGAGCGCGTAAAGCGCGGAGTGGCAGTCAGCAGATAGAATACGGCCAGAAGGATACAAACGCCAAGTGAAATTACATACCAGACCCACTTGGATTGCATCTGGCGATAGAGGTCAATCAACGAAAGGGTTGACTCTTCATTTTCAGAGGAGGTTACCTGAACTTTATTTGTTTCTTCCATTATCTTGTGTATTCTTTGTTAGCGGCTCAGGGTGATTGCGAAGGTGGCGATAGTGATGGCCAGCGAGGCCAGCGAGGTCCAGAAGCCTATGCTCTTGAAGGTGTTTTCGTTGAGGGTGCTCTGGCCGGCGCGCACGGTGTTGGGCTCAACGTAGATAACGTCGTTTTGCTGAACGTAGTAGGCGGGCGATGAAAGGAACGCGGTTCCGCGCATGTCAATCAGATAGGCCTTGCGGGTGCCGTCGGTCTGCTCGCGCAGAACCCAAACCTTGTCGCGGCGGCCGTAGATGCTCAGGTCGCCGGCGGCTGAAATGGCTTCGAGCACTGTCATATCGTCCTTGAAAATGTTATATTTGCCCGGTTTGGCAACTTCGCCAATCGCGGCGAAAGTGAGGTTGGCGAACTGAACGGTAACGTTGACGGTGTTGTCCTTGACCAGGTGGGCGTTGATGATGCGCGCTTCAACTGCCTCGGAAATCTGCTGGCGGGTAAGACCGGCAACGTGGACTGTTCCGATAACGGGAATGTTGATGTCGCCTTGCGAATTAACGGTGTAGGGTAGGGAGATTGAGCCGTTCGACGACTGTACGCCCACTCCTTCAACTATTTGCGGGCGGTTTGAGCCGGCAATGAGGGTCAGACGTGCGGCGGTTTCGGGGTCGGAGGTGCTGACGTAAACCATGATTTCGTCGCCGGGTTGAACCTTGATGGGTTCAGCAACTGCCTGAGAAATAGTGGCATCGGGAGTAAGGTTCTGGAAGTAGAGCACTTCCTTTTCGGCGTTGCATCCGGTCAGAGTCAGTGCGATGAGCGCTATGCCGCCAAGTGCGGTGACTGCGTGCTTAATCTTGCTGAACATGAGAGGTTTATCTATTTTTGAAGAAGTCGTTTGATGTGATGATTTGATGATGTGCTCGGCACACAAAAGTGTTTAGAGCGTGCAAATTTAAGAATTTTTTACGTATATAGCAAGCCTGCGGGCATAAAAAACGCCTTATATGTTTTTAATCATAGAGAATCGGCGCTTGCCGCGCAGAAAGTATTCGAGCAGAATGTTGGGCCGGGCGGCAATGAGGTTCTCTTTAGCGTTGGCCGGTTTGGCCTGGGGAGCCATTCGCCGGTAGTCGTTGTGGGCATTCACAATGGCTTTGGCGTCGGCGAAGTTGAGGGTCGCAACGCTTTTGGCCCAGGCTATGGTGTCGAGCAGGCGGCGCCGGTTCAGCGCGCGTTTGCGGTCGGCTTCGGGCAGGTTTTTATGGAGCAGCAAAAGGTTATTGCGGAAGTTC
>CAZDVP010000097.1:0-7099 GCA_964508865.1 uncultured Bacteroides sp.
GCGTTGGTGTGGCTCCGCTGAGCCAAAGCAGTGTCCGGCGCTGCTCGTTTCCGATAGTGCAAAGTTACGCACAGGCGGAGGGGGAGAACCGTAGAATTTCAACAAGAATTAGAAGGTATTGCAAAATTGAAAAAAAATAATTAACTTTGCGGCGATATTCCGGAATATCACGACATATTTACACTAAGAAGCGTTTTGCTTATCTTGCGAAAGAAAACCTGAGAAATTTTCACGAATGCAAGAAGGTAACAAGACGGTTCTCACGCCATAGCGTGGGCTGCTGTTTTCATATCTTTGCATTTCAGGTTTTCTCAGGACCATCTTTCGCAGATATGGTAAATCAGTCCACGTTTCTATATTAACAATCGGCCGATGGGACTGTATGGCCAAAACAATTATTCCATTATGCAAAAATCATTTTTAATTCTCCTAATGGCGTTGGTAGGATTTGGCGTTGCTAATGCAAAACGCTGGACCGTTAAGATGGAAACATCAATTGAAACTCGTTGGTTAAATACTGAAGATTACCAAGAAATTTTAGACAAAGGCGCTAAAGCAGGCCCTACCAGATCATTAACTGTTGATGCAGAAAATAAATCCGAAGCAATGTCGAAAGCTAAGAGCATGTGCTACGATGCTTGTGATGGCGATTGGGTTTCAGCTGGTATGACGCAACAAAATGGTAAAACTTACCGCGTGCAGCAGCGAATAAAATTGACCAACTATTATGTAGTAGACTAACTCGTTAAGTCCAAAATTGTAATTGGGATGGGTAATTATGTGTGGTTTCCCACCAAATTACTCATTCCCAATTTCATAACTACTTAAAATGCGGCCACTTTCATTTTCTCAGTGAATAATATGGAAGTAGAACCTGTACAATTAACTGAAGCGGGCGAGGAGGTTCGATGCCTCCTCGCCCGGTCTTGGTTTCAGGGGAGTGGGTTAGAGGATGCCCTGGGCGAGCATGGCGCGGGCGACTTTCATGAAGCCGGCAACGTTGGCGCCTTTGACGTAGTTGACGTAGCCGTCGGCTTCGCGACCGAATTCAAGGCACGCGGTGTGAATCTGCTGCATGATGTCTTTGAGTTTGGCGTCGACTTCTTCGGCCGTCCAGCTGAGTTTCTGGGAGTTCTGGGCCATTTCGAGGCCGGAAACGGCCACACCGCCGGCGTTTGCCGCCTTGCCCGGCGCATAAAGAATTTTGGCATTAAGGAATTCCTTGATAGCTTCAGGGGTGGAGGGCATGTTGGCACCTTCGCTAACGGCAATCACGCCCTGGGCAAGCAGGGCGCGGGCATCGTCGCCGTCGATTTCATTTTGCGTTGCGGAGGGCATGGCAATGTCGCAGTCAACTATTCCCCACGGACGGCGGCCGGCATGATATTGAATCGAGTCGGGATATTCCTCGGCCACCTCGCGGATTCGGCCGCGCATAATGTTTTTGAGTTCGAATATGAAATGGAGCTGCTCGTCGGTGAGGCCTTCGGGGGCGTAGATAGAACCGTCGGAGTCGCTCATGCTCACGACTTTCGCGCCGAGCTGCATGAGCTTCTGAGCAGTATAGGTGGCAACGTTGCCGGAGCCGGAAATGGCCACGCGCTTGCCCCGGATGTCAATTCCGCGGGTTTGGAGCATGCTGAGCAGGAAGTAGCAGTTGCCATAGCCGGTGGCCTCGGGGCGGATGAGCGAGCCGCCGAATTCGCGGCCTTTGCCGGTGAAGGTGCCGGTGAATTCGCGCGCCATTTTCTTATAGTAGCCATACATATAGCCGACTTCGCGGCCGCCAACGCCTATGTCGCCTGCGGGCACGTCGGTGTCCGGGCCTATCTGGCGCCAAAGCTCGGCAATAAACGCCTGGCAGAAGCGCATGACTTCCATGTCGCTCTTGCCGCGAGGCGAGAAGTCGGAGCCTCCTTTGGCACCACCCATGGCCAGAGTGGTCAGGGAGTTCTTGAAGGTCTGCTCAAAGGCAAGGAATTTAAGAATCGACTGGTTAACGGAGCTATGGAAGCGGATGCCTCCCTTGTAGGGGCCAATGGCATTGTTATGCTGGATGCGATAGCCCATGTTGTTGCGCACTCGGCCGCTGTCGTCGACCCACGAAACGCGGAATGAATATATGCGGTCAGGAATACAAAGGCGCTCAATCAGATTATAGCGCTCAAACTCGGGATGCTGATTATAAACATCCTCAATAGAGGTGAGAACTTCTTCGACGGCCTGAATGTATTCCGGCTCATTGGGGAAACGACGACGCAGATCGTCGATTACTTCGGTAGCTTTCATTTCGTGTAAACAAGCAATAGGTTATGTATAAAATCCGATTGCAAATTTACACAAATTTTGTCAAATTTCAAGCATTCTGACAGAATTTTGCACCTCCAGGCGAATTTTTGCGCCCTCAATAAATGGCAAGTTGCCGTCGATGTGACCGATAGGTGCGTTGAACGCCACAGGGAAACCACACCCGGCAACCGCCGAAGCAATCATTGAATACATATCCTGCCAGTCAGCCGAGGGACGATAGTCGGTAAATTGGCCGACAACAAGACCTTTGAGGCGCTGCAGGGCGCCACATAGGCGCAAACGCCAAAGCATCCGCTCCACCTTATAAATAGGCTCGGCAATGTCCTCGATAACAAGAATAGTGTCGGGGAGAGTCAGCAGGTCATAAGGGGTGCCGACCAGGCCGTCGAGAACTGCGAGATTGCCTCCGCGAAGCACCCCCTCGGCGCATCCCGGACGATTGAGCGGATGAGCAGCGAACTCGATTGCCGGCATCGAACCGGTGCGGAGAATATGAAACAGCCGCCGATTGGCTTCATCTCCCGAACAGCGGCTGAGGGTGAGTTCCTTGGCCATAGAGGAGTGAATGGAGCGGAAGCCGCTTTTCTGCCAAAGGGCATGGAGAGCGGAAATATCGCTGAAGCCGGCAAGCCACACCGGACGATGAATATTCAGGCGGTCGAGCAGATGCACTGCGCCATAGCCGCCACGGCCGCAGATAATCGCTTTGATATCGGGGTTATCGATCGCGGCCTGGAGGTCATCAAAGCGTTGGGCTGCAGACCCCGAAAAGGAGCCGGAGCGGCCTTTGGCCCCGGGCATGACTACGGCCGCGAACCCTTGGGCAGCAATGGTGCGGGCAGCACCATCGATCAGCTCGGCATCGATTGCCGACGCCGGGCTGAGCAGGGCGATTCTATCGCCGAGTTGCAGCGGTGGAGGCGAAGTCAGCATCAGTTGGCTAAGCAGCTGTCGAGGCCTTTAATGATAGCTTCTTTGTCGAGATGCTGGCCGATGAAAACGAGCTTGATCATTCGGTCGCCATATTCATCGTCCCAATCGCGGCGCAACTGGGGGTCGCGCGCCATCATAACTTCGAGTTCTTCAGCGGGAGCGGTTGCGAACCAATAGCCGGCCGGTTTGAGGTTCTTCTGAATGCCGGCCTGCTCGAAGATGTAACACATATCGCGATTGTTCGAGAAATAGCAGAGGCCTTTGCAGCGGATAACGTTGGCGGGCCAGTTCTTGCCGGCAAAGTAGTCGAACTTATTCAGGTCAAATGGCTTGCGGGTAAAGTAGGTAAAGGTTTCTATGCCGTAGTGGAGATGCGCATGATGCTCCTCGCACTCATGGCAGTGGCAGTGCTCGCCATGCTCATGGTGATGTTCATGATGTTCATGGTCATGATGATGCTCATGATGTTCATGGTCCCCATGATGCCCCTCGATTTCCTGAACCCAGGTTGCGGAGGTGGCAACCTTTTCGAAATCAAACATGTTGGTGTTGATGATTTCGTCGAGGTCAACTTTGGCATAGTCGGTTTCAATTATCTTTGCTTCGGGCTGAAGAGCACGGATAACTGCACGCACGCGGCCTGCGTCCTCACGGCTAACCTCGGAGATTTTGTTGAGTATAACAATATTGCAGAACTCAACCTGCTGCACAACCAGAGCTTCGATGTTGTTATCGTCGTGGTCAAACGCCTTGAGGCTCTCACCGCAGGCGAATTCCGAAGCCATGCGCAAGGCATCGACCACGGTGCAGATACAGTCAAGGCGCGGACGGCCCTGAGCGGCGTATTCCGAATTAGGGTCAGACATGGTGCAGATAGTCTGCGCAATGGGAGCCGGCTCGCAAATGCCGCTGGCCTCAATAACTATATAATCAAACTGGCCGGTGGCTATCAGGTCAGCCAGCTGCTTCATCAGATCGGTTTGCAACGAGCAGCAGATGCAACCGTTTTGCAGCGCAATGAGGTCGCCCGAGTCCTGATCCTGACCAACGATGCCGCCTTTCTGAATCAGGTCGGCGTCAATGTTTACCTCGCCTATGTCGTTAACGATTACTGCGAAACGGATTCCGCGGCGGTTGGCAAGAATTTCGTTGAGCAGGGTGGTTTTGCCGCTGCCCAGGTAGCCGGTTAAAAGAAGTACCGGAGTTTCATTGTTTTTATGTTCCATAATGGGCGCAAATTTAAAAAAATTCAGCGACCTGACCAATCAAAGCAGTGCCAAATATTGTTAAACTAACATGGAAAACATTGCTCTACAAAACATCTTGACGCGCACAAGCGTCCGAAACTTTGATAACCGCGCCGTTAGCGACGAACAGCAGCAGGAACTGCTCCACGCAGCTATGGCCGCCCCGACGGGTGTGAACCGTCAGCCCTGGGAGTTTATAGTTGTCGACGACCGCCGGTTGCTCCAGCAGCTTGCCGACGCCCTACCCTACGCCAAATGTGCCGCCAAAGCGCCGATGGCCATAGTCGTTTGCGGTAACTCTGACCGCTTTCTTGAAGAAGACGATTCAACCCTTTGGATTCAAGACCTTTCGGCAGCATCTGAAAACATTCTTCTGGCCGCTCATGCCCTGGGGCTGGGCGGAGTCTGGACCTGCCTTTATCCCCACGCCGACCGCATGGAAGCAGCCCGCAAAATTCTCGGAATCAAGGAGGGAATTGTGCCCTTTAACCTGATTCCCGTCGGCTATCCGGCCCGCGACCACGCACCCATGGATAAATGGCACGCCGAGCGGGTTCACCACAACGGCTTTTGACGATTTCAGGTTTTTTGCGTACCTTTGCACCGATTATGAAAAAGAAAGTCTGCATAACCGGTGCAACCGGAACCATGGGCATGGCAACTCTGAAGCAGTTTGCGCCACGCTCGGTGAGATTTGATATAACGGTGCTGGCACGCCCGTCGAAAGCCAACCGCAAAAAACTCAAACCGTTCATGAAGCTCGACGGCTTCAAAGTTGTTTGGGGCGACCTGACCCGTCTGGACGACGTTAAGGCAGCCGCCGGCGATGCAGACTACGTTCTTCACATCGGCGGCATGGTTTCGCCGGCAGCCGACTGGTTCCCCGAAAAGACGATGAAAGTCAACCTGGCCGCCGCCCAAAACGTTGCGCGCGCGGTTCTCGAAGGCTCCAAGGCCGACACCGCCAAAGTTGCCTATATAGGCTCCGTAGCCGAATTAGGCGACCGCCGTCCGCCCCACCACTGGGGTCGCACAGGCGACCCGCTGACGCCGTCGGTTGCCGATGCCTATGCGGTTTCCAAAATCGAAGCCGAAAAAGCCATTGTCGACTCCGGGCTCAAACACTGGGTTGTTCTGCGCCAAACGGGCATTCTCTATCCCGGGCTGCTCCTGAAGGGAAGCGACCCCATTTCATTCCACGTTCCGCTGCGCGGCATGCTCGAATGGGCCACCGACGAAGATTCCGGCCGACTGATGGCCAACATCTGCGAAGCAAACGTTCCCGCCTCGTTCTGGAATAAATTCTACAACATCGGCTCGGGCGAAAGCTACCGCTTGACTAACTATGAGTTCGAAGCCCTGCTGCTCAAAGCCCTGGGCTGCCCGCGCCCCGAAAAGGTGTTCGACCCCGAATGGTTCGCAACCGGCAACTTCCACGGCCAATGGTATCGCGACTCCGACAAACTCGACGAGCTGGTTCACTTCCGCAGCAATGAAAGCTGCGACGACTACTTCCGGCGCATGAAAAAAATGACGCCCTGGTACTTCAAGCTCGCACCCCTCGCACCTGCTTTCCTCATCAAAGCCGGCATGAAAATGGTTGCCAAACGCAAAACGCTCGGCACCCTCTGGTGGCTCGACAACAACGACGAACGCCGCATCCGCGCCCACTTCGGCTCCCGCAGCGAGCAACAGGCAATTCCGGGCTGGAAACAGCAAACACCCGAATTGGAAAAATATCCCGCCGGCGAGCCCCGCGGACGCCGCGTGCCCCCCACCGACAAAGGCCTCGACCATGGCTACGACGAAAGCAAATCGCCCGCCAAATGGACCATCGACGACATGCGCCGCAAAGCCGAATTTCAAGGCGGACAATGCATTTCCCCCACCATGCAACGAGGCGACATCAGCACCCCGCTGCAATGGCAATGCGGCCAGTGCGGCGAAACCTTCAGCGGCTCGCCCACACTGATTCTCCACGGCGGCCACTGGTGCCCGAACTGCCTGCGCAAACGCGTTCTTGAATGACCGGAAACGACAAACTCACCCGGTCGCTCTACCGCAAATTCAACCGGCGCAAGTCAACTCTCGACCAGCGCCGGCTCGACCTCCTTTGCGACAACATCATTGACCGGCGCGGCATCGAACTCAACGACGACCGCATCATCTTCACCGCCATGCCTGCCGGCGCCCCCCTGCGCTCAATCCGGCTCGACCACATACGCGGCGTTGCCGAACTGGGCGACTCACTCGCCATAGTCCTCCACTCCAGCATCATCTTCTTCAACCGCACCACCCTCCAAATCACCGTCCACCTCAAGCCCCCCACCCTCTTCGACCGCCTCCGCCACCTCCTCCCCTAATCCCCCGAATATAATCTACCGTCATAGGCAGCCGAAGTATAAACTGGAATCTTTCAACCCAGCGGAAAATTTTTCAAATTTACTGCTTCATTTTACACTTGAAAGCAGATTCTGCGTACTTTCCAGATATAAAAAACTTTTACTTGATTATAATCGCGAAAACGAAACGTGCAGGTTTTTAAAACGAAATGTGCAAAACTTCTCTTTTTTCGCTTCCTTTTTTCTCTTGCTCTTTCGACCGCTTAA
>CAZDVP010000098.1:0-7094 GCA_964508865.1 uncultured Bacteroides sp.
GACACTGCAAAGATACAAAAATTTTTTAATTCCAAACAAATTTGCAACTTTTTTTGAAGAAAAATCAAAATTTATTTGTTTTGTAACATCGCAGCATTGATTTTCAATATGTTACGCAGCAATATTTCATGTTGTAACATGTTACAAAGTTGCAACTCGGTGTTGCAACAACTTGTAACATGAATAGCTAAATAGCTAATATTAGCTATTTTAGCTATGTTACAAAGATGTTTCTTAAATAATGTTAAATTTGCGCTTTCGAGATTTTTCTCTACTTTTGCGGCGTAAAAAATGCACGTTTTTCGCATCCCCATGGACAACAAGCAACACCAAATAGATTGCCGCTATCTGCGCATGGCGCGCATATGGGCTGAAAACTCCTATTGCACACGCAGGCGCGTGGGCGCAATCATCGTCAACGACTCTATGATCATTTCCGACGGCTTCAACGGAACCCCCTCGGGCTTCGAAAACGTTTGCGAGGACGAAAACGGCGTTACCAAGCCCTACGTGCTCCATGCCGAGGCCAACGCCATAACCAAAGTGGCGCGCAGCAATAACTCCTCGGAGGGCGCCACGCTCTACGTAACGGCCTCGCCCTGCCTGGAGTGCTCCAAGCTCATCATCCAGGCCGGAATCAAGAGGGTTGTGTTCAACGAAATGTATCGCATCACCGACGGACTCGACATTCTGCGTCGCGCCGGCATTCAGGTTGACTTTATAGAAAGCATATGAAAAAACCATCATACGACAGATTCATTCAGATAGGGCTGCCGCTGATTGTGGTGCTGGCCCTGCTCATCGGCATATTATTAGGTTCGCACCTGCGCATGCGCCCGCGCGCGAAAGAGAGCGCCCTGGGCAAGGTGCAGGAGCTATTTTCGCTCATCAGCTCCGACTATGTCGACGAGGTTGACCTCGACTCGCTGCTGGAGGAAACCATTCCCGACCTGCTGGGCAACCTCGACCCCCACACGGCCTACATTCCCGCTCGCGACCTGGAGGAGGTGAACTCAGACCTCGACGGCTCCTTTTCGGGCATAGGCATTTCCTTCCAGGTCATGAACGACACGATAACCGTTCTGGAAGTGATTTCGGGCGGCCCGTCGGAAAAGGTGGGTCTCCTGCCGGGCGACCGCATTGTTGAGATTAACGACACAGTTGTTGCCGGCAAGAAAATCGATGCCGACGAGGTCAAGCGCAAGCTCCGCGGCCCGCGCGACAGCAAGGTGGAACTGAAAATCCGCCGTCCCGGCAGCGACGAAACAAACCTCTATTCAATCACCCGCGGCGACATCCCCGTAACTTCAATCGACGCCTCCTATCTCATCACCCCCGAAATAGGCTATATAAAGGTGAATAAATTCGGCCGCAACACCTTCACCGAGTTCTTCACCCAAATGGTTATGCTCCGGGCCAACGGCGCGCGCAACTTCATTCTTGACCTGCGCGGCAACGGCGGCGGCTTCCTCGACGTTGCCATCCGCATGGCCAACGAATTTCTGACCGCCGGCTCCGGCATTGTTGAAACCCGCGGGCGCAACGGCGAAACGCTCGAAGCGGTGGTTGCCGACGGCTCCGGCACGTTTAAGGACGCCAAAGTGGCAGTGTTGCTCGACGAATTCTCGGCCTCGGCGTCGGAAATCGTGGCCGGCGCGCTGCAGGATAACGACCGCGCAACGATTCTGGGCCGCCGCTCGTTTGGCAAAGGCCTGGTTCAGCAGCAGCGCGACCTTTCGGACGGCTCAGCCATCCGCATCACCACCGCGCGCTACTACACCCCCTCGGGCCGTTGCATTCAAAAGCCGTTTACCAAAGGGCAGACCAACGACTACGCCCTGGAAATCTACGACCGCTACGCCTCGGGCGAAGTGTTTAACGCCGACAGCATCAAGTTTGACCGCTCGCTGCTCTACCACACCAAGGGGGGCCGCGAGGTCTACGGCGGAGGCGGCATCATGCCCGACATTTTCATTCCGGCCGACACCGCCAACATAACCTCCTACTATACTAAGGTGTCGAACTCGGGTCTGCTCCACCGCTTCGCGTTCAACTACGTCGACGCCAACCGCCGGCGGCTCGACCAGGCCTCGAGCGTTGACGAGCTGCTGCAGCTGCTGCCGTCGGACGGCCAGCTGCTGAGCGACTTCACTACTTTTGCCGCAGCCAACGGAGTGCCCACGCGCTGGTATTACGTCAACATTTCCCGTCCGCTGCTTGTTAATGTTCTAAAAGCCCTGATTGCACGCGACGTTCTCGGCACCGCCGCATTCTACGAAATCGACAACACGACCGACAACGTTGTTAGCCGCGCGATTCAGGAGCTCTCAGAACCTCAACAGCAATGACTAAAGACCAAATCCGACGCGCCATACGCGCACGCAAGCTCCTGCTGACCGACGCCGACCGCCTCAGTGCGGCCGAGGCCGTGTTTGCCGCCCTGGAGCGCACCGCCCACTTCATTCTCGCCGACAGGGTGCTGATCTACTCCTCGCTCCCCGACGAGCTGCCGACCCGCAACTTCATTGCAAAATGGAGCGGCCGCAAGCAGTTTTTCCTGCCCAGAGTCAACGGAGTCAACCTTGAGTTGCTTCCGTTCGACCGCACGCGACTCCATTTAGGCGCCTTCCACATCGAGGAGCCCACGGGAACCGATATTGTCGACCCCGCGACGATTGACCTTATAATAGTGCCCGCAGTGGCCCTCGACAAAAACGGCAACCGTCTGGGGCGCGGCAAAGGGTTCTACGACCGGCTGCTGCGCGACCTGCGCGCCGCCACCATCGGAGTGGGCTATGACTTCCAGCTCATTGCCGACGGCCTGCCCGTTGAGCCCCACGATGCGCCTCTGGATCTGATAATTACCGAAACCCACATCCACAAACGCACTCGGCGCTGAACCTTTGCGACCCCGCGGGCGTTTAAATAGCAGATTAACGAACTAAACTATTAAACGCTATGACAAAATCTATTCGCGGAACCAAAACCGAACAAAATCTGGTTGCAAGCTATATGGCCGAATCGGCCGCCTACAGCCGCTACACTTTCTATGCCGCCCAGGCCACCAAGGAGGGCTACTTCCCCATTGCCAAAGTTTTTGAAGACACCGCAGCCAACGAGCTGCGCCACGGCAAAGTATTTTTCAAGTATCTTGAAGGCGGCCAGGTCAACGTTGACCTGACGGTTGACGCCGGAGTTATCGGCACCACGGTCGAAAACCTCACCACCGCCGCCAACGAAGAACAGCGCGAAGGCGTCGACGCCTACATCAAGGCAGCCGAAGTTGCCGACCAGGAAGGCTTCCCCGAAATCGCAGCCCACTTCCGCGCGATTGCCGAAGTTGAAGCACGCCACGAAAAACGCTTCCGCAAGTTTATTGACCAGATCAACACCGGCACCGTTTGGAAACGCGACGAACCGATTGAATGGCAATGTATGGTTTGCGGCTATACCTACTACGGCACCGAACCGCCCAAAGCATGCCCTGCCTGCGACCACCCCTACCAGCACTACATGCCTCTGGACCTCGACCTTGAATAACATTCATCGCTCTCCAATAATACGAAGCAAAAAATTTAGCGGCGACCGGACCCCGGCCGCCGCTTTAATGTTGTAAAGCCGGGATTTTTTTTGTACCTTTGCGGCTTAAAATTCATTGCAAAAGTGCAACCGATGAACACCAAGTATATATTCGTTACGGGCGGCGTTGTTTCCTCGCTGGGCAAGGGAATAATTTCGTCGTCGCTGGCCTGCCTGCTCAAAGCTCGCGGCTATCGCGTTACCATTCAGAAGTTTGACCCCTATATCAACATCGACCCCGGAACGCTCAACCCCTATGAGCACGGCGAATGCTACGTTACCGAAGACGGCCACGAGGCCGACCTCGACCTGGGCCACTACGAGCGCTTCACCAACGTTCGCACCAGCCGCGCCAACAACATAACCACCGGGCGCGTCTATCAGAGCGTTATCGACAAGGAGCGCCGCGGCGACTATCTGGGCAAAACGGTGCAGATTATTCCCCACATCACCGACGAAATCAAACGCAACGTTAAACTGCTGGGCAACACCGGCCGCTATGACTTCGTAATCACCGAAATCGGCGGCGTTGTAGGCGACATTGAATCGCTGCCGTTTCTCGAAGCAGTCAGGCAGCTGCGCTGGGAGTTAGGCACCGACGCCTGCTGCGTTCATCTGACCTACGTTCCTTTCCTGGGTGCGGCCAAGGAGCTGAAAACCAAGCCGACGCAACATAGCGTCAAGCAACTGCAGCAACTGGGCATTCAGCCCGACGTTTTGGTTCTGCGAACCGAACACGACATTCCGCAAGACATGCGCGCCAAAATCGCGCAGTTCTGCAATGTGGCCCCCGACGCGGTGGTCCAGAGCGCCGATGCCCCGACAATCTACGAAGTTCCGATGCGCATGCACCGCCAGGGGCTGGACAACATTGTTCTTCGCTGCTGCGGCCTGAGCGCCGGCGCCAAAGACCCCGACCTGAAGGCCTGGCATACTTTCCTCGAAAAACTCGGCTCGCCCAAGGGCGAGGTGCGCATAGGCCTTGTGGGCAAATATGTTGAGCTGCAAGATGCCTATAAGTCAATCAACGAGTCGCTCTTCATCGCCGCAACCTATTGCGACCGCAAGCTGATTCTGACCAGCGTTCACAGCGAGCAGCTCAACGACGCCAATGCCGCCGAAAAGCTCGGCGGATTCGACGGAGTGATTATCGCCCCCGGCTTCGGCACCCGCGGCATCGACGGCAAGTTCGCCGCCCTGAAATGGTGTAGGGAAAACGATGTTCCAACCTTTGGCATCTGCCTGGGAATGCAGTGCATGGTGATTGAATATGCGCGCAACGTTTTGGGCCTGACCAACGCCAACTCGCGCGAAATGGACCAGCTCACTCCCGACCCGGTCATTGACCTGATGGACGAGCAGAAGAGCATAACCAACCTCGGAGGCACCATGCGCCTGGGAGCCTACGACTGCACCCTGGCCGAAGGGTCGCTGGCCCGCAAGGCCTATGGCGGCGCCGACCGGGTCAGCGAACGCCACCGCCACCGCTTCGAGTTCAACTCGCGCTATCGCGAAGCCTTCGAAAACGCCGGCATGCGCTGCACCGGCCAGAACCCCCAGACCGGCCTGGTTGAAATAGTTGAAGTTCCTGGCAAGCGCTGGTATCTGGGAACCCAGTTCCACCCGGAGTACTCAACAACGGTTGAACGCCCCAACCCGATATTTCTTGACTTCATCGCCGCGGCCATTGACTACCGCAACGAAAAACAAAGCTAAAGCTAATTCGAAAACCAATCATTATAAATGGATAAGAACACATTGACCGGCGTCCTGCTGATGGGCGCAATCATTTTCGGGTTCATGTACCTGAACCGGCCCAGCGCCGAGCAAATCGAACAGCAGCGCAAGGAGGCTATGGAACAGCGCGCCGACTCGCTGCGTCGCGCCGAGCAGGCCCGGACCGAGGCGCTGACCATTCCCGAAGTAACCGAAGCCGACGTTCAGGGCCTGCGCAACGGCCTGGCCCTCTATGGCCGCACCGAAGCCGACGGCAGCAAAAGCGTGTCGACCGAGGCCTATGACCTCAAGCTCGAAAACGACTCGGTTCTGACCGGCATCATCAAAACCGCCAACGGCAACATCGAAGTCAACAACATTATCAGCGGCAACTGGGACGAAACCACCGACCAGCTCACCCGCGCCAACGCCGCCCGCTCGCTCAAGGGCGCGGTGACCGACCTGCAGCGCTACCGCAACTTCGCCGCCCACCTCAGCGGCACCGACACTATTATCGGCATGGAAAACGATGTGCTGGCCCTGGAGTTCTCGACCCTCGGCGGCCAGATCAGCCGCGTAACGCTCAAGAACTACGACTGCTACATCAACGTGCCCGACACCACCCTGATTCAGCTCTGGCAGGGCGACGCCAACAACTATTCGTTTACCCTGCGCAGCGACAGCGAAAAATTCGAAAGCAGTCGCTTCTACTTCACCCCGGTGCTCGAAAATGACTCCACTCTGCTGATGAAGCTCGACCTGGGCGCCGGCGCCTGGTGGGGCATACGCTACACCTTGCCCGAAGCCGACGGCTACCGCGTGAAAATGGACGTTGTTCAGCACCAGATGGCCCAGGCCGGAGTGATTCCCGCCGGAGTGACCACCATGGAGTTCAACTGGCATCAGAAAATGGCCCGCTTTGAGCGCGGACGCGTTTTCGAGCAGCGCAACTCGGCAATCTACTATAAGGAAGACGGCGAAGGAGTCAGCAACCTCTCCGAGCAGAAAGACGCCGCCAAGACCATCGACGTGCCCCTGAAATGGATTGGCTTCAAAAACCAGTTCTTCAGCTCCATTATCATTGCCGAAAACAGCTTCAACGCCGGCACCAAGCTGATTAGCGAAGACCTCAGCGACGATCTGACCTATCTGAAAGACATGACCGCAACGACCCAGGTTGCCTACTCGCGCAGCAGCGACCACGTTGCCGGCTTCAACTTCTACCTGGGCCCGAACCTCTACCCGGTTCTGCGCGACATGGACCGCTGCGACAAAGAGGGCGACCTGCAGCTCACCCGCGTTATTCCGCTGGGCTGGTCGCTGTTCCGCTGGATTAACACCGGCGTTATCATTCCGGTATTCAACTTCCTGAGCAAATATATCGTTAACTACGGCATCATCATTCTGGTTCTGACCCTGCTGATCAAGCTGGTGCTCTATCCGTTCACCTACAAGACCTATCGCTCGCAGGCCAAGATGCGCCTGCTCGCTCCCGAAATCAAGGCCATCAACGAAAAATATTCCGCACCGGAAGATGCCATGAAAAAGAGCCAGAAAACCATGGAACTCTACTCCAAAGCCGGAGTGAACCCCATGGGCGGCTGCCTGCCGATGCTGCTTCAGATGCCGATTCTGGTGGCCATGTTCTCCTTCTTCCCCAGCTGCATCGAGCTGCGCGGCCAGCGCTTCCTTTGGGCGCAAGACCTCGCCGCCCCCGATGCCATTATCAGCTGGACCGCCAACATTCCGCTGATTTCATGGGCGTTCGACTACCACCTGAGCCTCTTCTGCCTGCTAAT
>CAZDVP010000099.1:0-7079 GCA_964508865.1 uncultured Bacteroides sp.
CTTCTTGCCTATGGATGAATTAAATAACCACATGGTAGAATGTTGGGTGATGATTGTTAAAAAATTTATGAGAATTTTGATTTATTTTAGTGGGGCAAAGTTACGGATTTTTTTCAATAAAATCAACTACACCGCAACAATAATTGCGCTTAGCTGTCAATTTGTAGAATTATTGAGAGGAGAGCCGGGAGAATCGGGAGGCGATTCGGGTGAGTTAGGCTTTGAGGCAATTGATGGGCACTACGTGGATTCCGTCCGGACGAGTGTAGGCGGGTCCGGTAGCAGTTAAAATCATCATGAATGAGGGTTGTTGTTTTTCGTCAATATCAGCTCTCAGCCTGATTAGATTCCTTGCGCCCTCCTCAATCAGATTATCACCCCCAAGCTTAATTTCAATGGGTGCCCAACGGCCGTCTTTAAGGTGCACTATGGCATCACATTCGAGCCCCCGGCTGTCGCGATAATGGAGAACCTTTCCGTTGAGTGTCTGCGCATAAACCCGCAGGTCGCGAACGGCCATATCTTCAAACAACAATCCGAACGTGTTGAGGTCAGTCATCAAATCTGCCGGAGAAGCCCCGAGCGCCTGTGCGGCAATCGACGAATCTACAAAGTGATGGGTTGGAGTGGAGCGGATAACCGTTTTCGATCGCAGATTTGGATTCCATGACTCCATATCTTCAATAATGAATAAGTCGGTGAGGATGTCGGTATATTCCTCAAATGTTTTATTGCTGATTGACCTGCTGTTGCGAGCTACTATATCCGCCAGAATCTTTGTCGTGGATGTCTGCGTTGATACATGGCGCGCATACGCTCGCATCACAATCCTCATAATTTCAGGATTCTTGTTGCTGAAATTCGGATTTTCGCTGGTTCCTAAATTAAAAAGACTCTCAAAGTAGTTGGACGTTACCTCAAGGGCAACATCTTTTTCAGGCTGAATGGACAACGGCCAGCCACCACGACACAACAGGAAAGCCGTATCGCTTAACTGATAGCCTTCGTTCATTTCAAATACTTTTGCATCATTTTCGTTGAAAAGAGATGAAAGCGAAACTGCCCCGGAGGAATCGCCCGATTCAAAGAGACTCATCGGCCGCATCAAAATTTTGGAGATTCGGCCTGCCCCAGAATGGAAAATGTCGGTCGTATCAGCGGGAGTTGAACTTCCGGTGAAGATGAACTGTCCGAATCCGGGATTCTCATCAATCCAGGCTTTAGCCTGGTTCCACAGGTCGGGAACCGTTTGCCATTCATCAATAAGCCTGGGACGCTCACCAAGAAGAACGTTGCCCGGTTCAATCCGCGCAATTTGGATAGCGGCCTTAGTGTTAAGCCGAATTTCGCTTTTTGCAAAACGAGCGCTCGTGGTTGTTTTACCACAAAATTTTGGGCCCTCAACCAACACCACACCACTTGATTTCATTTTCTTTGAAATAGTGGATTCAATATATCTTGAAAGATAATTATCCATAATCTTAATCAGCTAATACTGAGTGCAAAGTTAAGAATAAAATTCAGGACTTCCAAATTTATGAGGGTTTGACTTCCAAATTTGTGAGGGTTTGACTTCCAAATTTGTGAGGGTTTCAGTTCCTGATTTGTGAGGGTTTCAGTTCCTGATTTGTGAGTTTGCGGTTTGGCTAAATTTCGTTGAGGAGGGTCAGGAAGTCGGTTTCGGTGAGCAGGGGGATGCCTAAGGCGTTGGCTTTTTCGAGTTTGGAGGGGCCCATGTTCTCGCCGGCGAGGATTGCGGTGGTCTTTTTGGAGATGGAGCTGACGTTTTTGCCGCCGTGGAGCTCGATGAGGGCTTTGTACTCGTCGCGCGAGTGGTGGGTAAA
The DNA here is from genome assembly GCA_964508865.1 of uncultured Bacteroides sp. Taxonomy (GTDB): domain Bacteria; phylum Bacteroidota; class Bacteroidia; order Bacteroidales; family Muribaculaceae; genus UBA3263. The sequence goes on from CAZDVP010000099.1 coordinate 1,845, forward strand.
CGTGCCCGAAATAACGATGAGCTGGCCGGCAAGGGCGTCGGAGCCCGCGGCTGCGTCGGTCTGCTCGACCTCCATTTGCAGGCCCGCCGCACGCAAACGGCTGAGGTTCTCCAGATTGCGCTCGTCGGCAAAATATTCGACTATGGAGTCGGCAATGGCCGGACCAACGTCGTCAATGGCCTTCAACTGCTCGGAGGTCATGCTCATCAGCCGGTCGATATTGCCGGCTGCGCGGGCAATTTTCTTGGCCGTAGTTTCGCCCACACCGGGAATGCTCAGCGCATAGATAACCCGCTGGAACGGAACCTTTTTCGACTCCTCGGCGCCCTCAACAACGCGCCGGGCGCTGCGCGGGCCGAAGCCGTCGAGGCGCAAAAGCTGCTCGGGGCGCAGGGAATAGATGTCGGCCGAGGAGTGAACCAGACCGGTGTCGTAGAGCTGTCGGGCGGTTTCCTCGCCGATGCCGTCGATGTTCATCATGCGGCGACCAACAAAGTGCTCGATGCGGCCAATGATCTGCGGCGGGCAGCCATACTTGTTGGGGCAGACCGTTGCGGCCTCGCCCTCGACCTTGACCAGCGGGGTGCCGCAGGCCGGGCAGCGGGTCACGAAGCTCACCGGCTCGGCGCCGTCGGGGCGCTGCCCGAGGTCCACGCCGGTGATTTTGGGGATGATTTCGCCGCCTTTTTCAACGTAGAGCATATCGCCGTTGTGAATGTCGAGCTTGCGAACGATGTCTTCGTTATGGAGCGACGCGCGCTTGACAACAGTGCCGCCCAGCAGAACCGGCTCCAGGTTGGCCACAGGGGTTATGATGCCCATGCGGCCCACTTCGAACGACACCGAGCGCAGCCGCGTCAGCGCCCTTTCGGCGGGAAATTTATAGGCAATGGCCCAGCGGGGCGACTTGGCGGTGAAGCCTAAGTTGAGCTGCAGGCGCAGCGAGTCGACCTTGAACACGAGGCCATCCGTTGCCACCGGCAGGCGCTTGCGCTCAACGTCCCAATAGCTGATGAATTCCTCAACCTCGGCGATGCTGTGGAGCCGCCGCAAAACGGGCGTCATTTTGAAGCCCCAGGCTTCGGCGGCCTTAATGTTGTCGAAATGAGTAGCAAAAGGCAGATTGTCGGAAAGCACATAGTAGAAATACGCGTCGAGTCCGCGCTCGGCGGCTTCGGCGGAGTTCTGGAGCTTGAGGGTGCCCGAAGCGGCATTGCGCGGGTTGGCAAACAGCGGCTCGCCGTTGAGCTCGCGCTGGCGGTTAAGGCGGTCAAAAGCCTCCCATGGCAACAGGATTTCGCCACGGATTTCAAAGCTGTCGGGCCGGCCGGTTTCTTCGGGAATCACCAGCGGAATGGAGCGGATGGTCTTGACGTTTTCTGTGACGACGTCGCCACGCGTTCCGTCGCCGCGCGTAACTGCGCGCACCAGCCGCCCCTGCTCGTAGATGAGCGAAATCGAAGTGCCGTCAAACTTCATTTCGCCGTCGATAACAATGTCGGGCTCGTTGCCCAGCAGCGAGCGCACCGAGCCGACCCATTTGTCGACCTCGTCGGTGTTGTAGGTATTGGCCAGCGAGAGCATTGCCCGCTGATGCTCAACCTGTTCGAAGCTCTGCGACAGGTCGGAGCCTACGCGGTGGGTGGGCGACAGCGGGTCATCCAGCTCCGGATGCTCGCGCTCGAGCTGCTCCAGCTCCTTGAGGAGCATGTCGAATTCGCGGTCGGAGATTTCCGGGGAGTTCAGAACGTAATATAAATGATTGTGGCGGTTAAGCTCGCGCCGAAGCTCGGCAACGCGATTGGCAGGGGTCATCGGTCAGTTAATCAATAGTTAAACGAGGAGCCACCGATAAATTCGCGAATCAACGAAGTTGAGGGAATGAATTTTTCGTCGATGGACTTGAAATAGCTCAGAAATTTGCGCAGGCGATAGGCCTCGGCATACTCGGGCCTGTCTTGCGGAACGCGCTTCAGAATCTCTTCACCGCGCTCCTTGAGCACACCTAATTCAAACAGCAGCGAGGAGTTGAACATTGCGTCGGCATTTTCCTGGAAGGGGAAAATCCACTTTTCTTCGCCGCGGCGCACCGAGGCCCAGCGGTGAATGGTTTCGCAGGCGCCAACGCCGCGATAGGCATTGTCGCGGATAATGCGGCGCAGCAGCCGGTTGTCGGTCGTGGGCACCCAGTTGTGGTTGTCGAGCGTCAGGGTTGTCAGGGCGCTGACGTAGACCTTATATTTCATTTCGGCCTGAATCGACTCGGTCAGCTTGGGGTTGAGGCCGTGAATGCCCTCGATGAGCAGAATGCTGCGGCCCGACAGCGAGATTTTGCGCCCTAAGTATTCGCGCGTGCCTTTGGCGAAGTTATAGGTGGGCAGCTCAACCTCCTCGCCGCGCAAAAGCGCCTGCAGGTCGGCGTTAAACAGCCCTAAGTCCAGAGCGTGGAGCGACTCGTAGTCATACTCGCCGTCGGCGTCGAGCGGCGTTTTCACGCGGTCAACGAAATAGTCGTCGAGCGAAATCATTTGCGGCTCCATCAGGTTGGTCATCAGCTGAATGGCCAGGCGCTTGGTGAAGGTGGTCTTGCCCGACGACGACGGTCCGGCAACCAGCACTATCCTTGCCCCACCCTCTTCGTAGCGGCGCGTAATATCGTCGGCAATGCGGGCTATTTTATTGTTATGCAGCGCTTCGGCAACGTTGATGAGCGAGCGCGCGTCGCCTTTTTCAACAACCGAATTCATTTCGCCTACGTTCGAAACGCCGACTATGCGGTTAAACGCAACATAGTCCGTAAACGCCCTGAACATCTTGGCCTGCGGCTCGCACTCCAAATCGCGCCCCAAAAGAATAAACCCGTCCTCATAGGGAACGATGTCGAACCGGTCAATCGAGCCTGTGGTCGGCGCCAGGCAGCCATAATAGCTGTCGGCCAGCCCTTCAAGGCGATAATATTTGCTATAAAGCGGGCGCACGGTTTCGAGCAGCTTAACTTTTTCGGTCAGGCCCTGCTTGTCGAACATGCTGATAACGTCGCCGGTCAGCTCCTCGAAATACTCAAACGGCAGATTGGCCGAGTGGAGGCGCTGCAGCTCGGCCTTGAGGTCGGAAACTACGCGGGGGGTGATTTCAACCGCCGGGCTCAGGCGACAGAACCAGCCATGGCTGATCGAGTGCTCGATTTTGAGCGTGGTGCCCGGAAAGAGCGACTGCACGGCCCGATAGAGCATCATGCAGAGCGACCGCACGTAGGTGCGTGCGCCCGACAGCGTTTCGACGCTCATAAATTCAACCAGCTTGGGCATGAACACGCGGAACTGCAGCCCTTCGTTCTTGTTGTTGACGTGGGCGCATATGGGCGCGAAGCCCAGTTGCGGCTCCAGGCGCCGGGCCACAGACAGCAGCGTTTCGCCGCCTTCAACTTCAACATACTCGCCAAGATTGACGCAAAAAATCTGCAATGATTTATCCATAATTGAAACGTTTGTGCAAAAATAAGCAAAATTTTGCTTATACAACGCCCCCCACGGGAAAAAAGTTAGAATACCACCCGCAGGCGCGGGTGGAAGTACAATAGCCCGGGGTGAAACCCCGGGATGGGGGCGACCACCCAATCTCGCACCCGCAGGCGCGGGTGCGAGTACGTACATTTTGCTTGCACCCGCGCCTGCGGGTGCATACTTTATTATTTTAGGGACCCTGCCCTATGGTTTCGCCTTTGGCTCAACCATAGGCTATTTTTCTTTCACCCGCGCCTGCGGGTGCCACTCCGGCGACCCGCTCCGCGGGCCTTATTTGACAACGAACATAAAAAAGGCCGCGCCGGGAGGGCGCAGCCTTTTGAAAGAAATCTCCGGGGGATTATTTTACCATTACTTTCTTGCCGAGGACTACGTAAACGCCGGTCTGGACTTTTACGGTGGTGGTGCCTTCGGTAACGTCGGCAACTTCGATGAGCTTGCCGTCAACGCCGTAGATTGCAACTTCGCCCTGGTTGGCTTCAGCGGTGATGATGATTTCACCCTTGCCACCAACAACGCTCAGTTCGCTCGAAGCGGCGCTCACGCCCTTGATCGACGATTCGATTTCGTCGGTGATGTCGTCGCCGAACTCGTTGCGGAAAGCAATGCGGCGGGGAGCAACGTTGTCGCGAGTGGTCTGGTCGCTATAAATAACCATGCGGAATGCGGGGAAGGTTGCGTTCTCACCTGCGGGGTGGAACTTCCAGTCTTTGGTCGAGAGGCCATAAACCTTATAGTTCTGCGATTCGCCGGCAAATTCGCCGCGGCCCATTTTCTTGAACGTGCCGTAGCTAACGCTGGGGTCGTCGGTTGCGCCTTCGTCGGCAACCTTCTGGGCGTCGGGGGTAGCCTTGAGCTGAACGTCGGTGAGGACGGGCATGGTGAAGTCAGCGTCGGCAACGAGGATTGCGGGAGTGTTGGCGGGAATCACACCTTCAACAACGGTGAAGTAGAACTTATCGGGAGTTTCACGGTCGTAGCTCGAAACGGCGGTGATGTGACTGTCGATGTCTTTCGAAAGTTCGAAGGGAACGCAAACGGTGTTCTGGCCGGCAGTGAACTCGCGGGTGAACTGAACCTTTTCGGCGTTGATGTCCTGCGGGCAGAAGAAGGTAGACTTATCTTCAACTACAACGTTCTTACAGGTACCGTCGGGGTAGAACACGTTGGGAATCTGATCCAGATCGGTGGTTTCGGACTTCACGAAGTGGTTAGCCTCAACCTTGAAACCGGTGGGGTTCATGTAGGTGATGAAGGTATCGTCGGCGGTGAGCTGAGCATAGCACGAAGCCGGAGTTTCTTTGGCCCTATAGGTGGTGATGCTATAAACGGGCGAAACGGCATCCTTGGCAGCAACGAATGCTTTGTTCTTGAGATCTACGCCGAACTTGGTGTCGCGGGCAACGAAGCCGAGCTGGCCGAGGTCGCTCGATTCGGTGCTCTTCTGGTTAGCGTCGACATAAACGCCCTGAGTGCCGTTCCAGTAGGCAGCGGTGCCGAGCTTGGCATTGGTGCCCTTAACGGAGTAGAAGCGGCCGTTGTTAACAGCAACATCGGTCAGAGTGCCGTCGAACGAGGTGAACAGGTCGGTGATGCCCTGGAGGGTGATGATGTGGCCGTTGCCGTTGAAGTTGCCGGCATAGCTCTTAATAGCGGTGTCGGCGGTAACATCACCTTCGAGAGCAACGTTATTGTAAACCTGAGCGAAAGC
>CAZDVP010000100.1:0-7048 GCA_964508865.1 uncultured Bacteroides sp.
TTATTATGATACATCGCGATTATTACCTACAAAAGTTGATCAACCGCAGACACAATGGCATGATAAAGATTATTACAGGTGTCAGACGATGCGGTAAATCTTATTTATTATCAACCATTTATGCAGGCTGGCTCAGAGAACATGGAGTCGATGGCGACCACATTATAACCATTGACCTTGAAGACAGACGAAATAAACGCCTTAGAGATCCTGATGAACTATTAGGGTTTATCGACTCCAAAATAAAAGATGACTCCGTTCATTATATAATGATAGATGAAATTCAGCATGTCAAAGAATTCGAGGATGTTCTGAATAGCTATCTTAAAATGCCAAATGCAGATGTATATGTAACAGGCAGTAATGCCAAATTCCTATCCAAGGATGTTATTACCACGTTTCGCGGTCGAGGTGACGAAATCAAGCTATATCCTCTCAGTTTCAAAGAAATATTTCCTCACATAACTACTTCTAAGGAATTTGCATTAACATCATATATGCTCTATGGCGGCCTTCCTCAGGTTGTCTTAAAATCAACAGACGAGGAAAAGGTTGAATATCTGAAAGGACTGTTTACCCACACTTACGTAAAGGATATAGTTGAGCGTTATAACTTAAAAAACACAGAAATTCTGGATGAGCTGCTAAATATTTTAGCATCAGATATTGGAGCATTAACTAATCCAACCAAGCTCGTAAATACGTTTGAAAGTGTCAAACATGAGAAGGTTAATCGCATGACTATAACATCATACCTCGAATATATCTGTGATTCATTCTTAACGGAAAAAACAACAAGATATGATATTAAGGGTAAACGATATATCGACAGTCCATATAAATACTATTTTACTGATTGCGGGTTAAGAAATGCTCGGCTCAACTTCCGTCAGACTGAACCTACCCATCTTATGGAGAATGTTGTCTATAATGAATTGCGAACAAGAGGCTACAATGTTGACATAGGAATCATCCCTATTCGCAAACGCAATATCGACGGTCAGCAAGTTCGATCACAGCTTGAAGTTGACTTCGTGTGCAACATGGGTAGCAATCGCTATTATATTCAGTCTGCGTATAGAATGCCTGATGCAGAAAAAAGAGAGCAGGAGGAGGCTTCGCTAATAAATATTGATGATTCTTTTAAGAAGATAATAATCGTTGGAGAGGACACTCCGATTCTAAGAAACGAGGCAGGAATCACCACAATAGGCATCTATGATTTCTTGCTGAATGAAAACTCCTTAGACTTATAACGTAGTCAAGTAAGTTTTTGCAAACTTACTTTCACTTGCCCGCTCTGCAATCCGCAAATTACCAAGCAAACTATGAATATTATGCTCTATAGGGAGGTGAAGGCGAAGGGGAGGAGGGAGCGGACGGAGGGGAGGCGGTAGATTTGGTCGCGGCCGATGAGGAGCACTTCGACCGGGGCACCGGCCAGAACTTCGTATTGCATCAGCGCCTGGCGGCATGCTCCGCAGGGCGAAATAGGCTCGGCGAGAGGTTGGCCGTCGGTGCCGCGCGCGGCAATGGCTATGGCCTCGAAGCGGGCGTCGGGATGCTCGGCGTGGGCATAGAAGCAGGCCGTGCGCTCGGCGCAGGTTCCGCTGGGATAGGCAACGTTCTCCTGGTTGGCGCCGGTGACTATGGCGCCATTGCTCAGCCGTATGGCCGCGCCGACGCAGAAGTGGCTATACGGCGCATAGCTCCGGTAGGTTGCCTGCTGAGCCAGCTCCACAAGCCGGCGCTCGTCGGCGGTAAGCTCATCGAACGAAATTACCTCATAGTCGGTCGTTATCTGTTTTTTCATGGCGTATTTCAATTATTCGTTTTGTGTTTTCGGTTATCGGATAAAGCGCCGAGGCGCGGTGGCCAACGAGCCATACAATCTCGCCGTTGAGCGTGAGCAGATAGCTCTGCGGGCGTCTCGATGCGGCGATACCGGCTTCGGCCATAAGGTCGCTGACCGGCTTGGAGCCTTTCATGCCGAAGGGACGCATGCGGTCGCCCGGCTGCCATGGGCGCAGCTCCCAGCGGGCATCCTCGCCAACGGCGTCGGCATCCATATATAAAACGCCTGAGCATGGCGAAAAGTCAGCCGGGCGGTCAATAATCCTTCCGCACAGCCGAGGGCGCTCAGCTTCGCTGCCAAGGGGCCCCAAAACGTAGCGCCGCCCGGGGCAGATTGTCAGCCGGTGGGTCGGCGACGTAAATGTCGCGCCGGCCGATGCCGACAGCATCCGCTCGCACTGGTCGCCGTTGAAGCCAAGCGGCGCGAGCCATTCATGCAGCAACGTCGGCGAAACTCCATTGAGCGAATCGCTCCGCTGCGGTAGCAGGACGTTATATAACTCCTCATTGCCGCGCAGATTACGAAGCGAGCGGTCAATCGCCTCCATAGCACCCGGAAACTCGGCCTCAAGCAGCGGCAGCAAGCGGTTGCGCAGGCGGTTGCGCTTGAAATCATCCTCCAAGTTCGACGAGTCGGTCACATAGTCAATTCCCTTTTCGCGGAGATAGCCGAGAATGTCGGCTTTGGAGACGCCCAACAGCGGTCTGACAATGCGGTCGCGGCGGGGCAACATTCCGCGCAGGCCGTGAATGCCCGACCCGCGCAGCAGGTTCAGAAAAAAAGTTTCGACGTTGTCCTCGCGGTGGTGGCCAACGGCTATGGCTTCGGCTGCGGTTTCAACCCTTAGGCGCTCAAAAAAATCATAGCGCAGCTCGCGGCACGCCATTTCGGCCGAAACGCCGTTGGCGGCCATATACTCGCGGGTGTTGAACCTCACCTGGCGGAACTCCGCGCCCAGCCGGTCGGCCAGCCGGCGCGAGTGCTCGAGGTCGCGGTCGGCTTCGGCGCCACGCAGCCCGAAATGGCAATGAACCGCAATGCACCGATAGCCCAGAGCGCACAAAACGGCCAGCAGCGCCGCCGAATCGGCGCCGCCGCTCAGGCCCACCACCACTTTGGCGCCGGGTTGCAACAGCCCCTCGGCGGCAATGTAGCGGGCAATGCGCTCCTCAAAGGTCATTGCTTCGCACCCTTGACTCCGCCCTTAACTCCGCCACCCATGGCAAAGATGTTCTGGTCGTAGCTAACGGTTTTCAGCTCCATGGCGCGCTTGCGCTTAACGGCCAGCTCAACCAGGCGGTCCATCAGTTTCGGGAAACTGATGCCGGTTGCCTCCCAGAGGTAGAAGCTCAGCGAGCCGGGAATGGTGTTGATTTCATTAACGTAGATCTGACCGTCGGTGCGGTCAATCATAACGTCGACGCGGCTAACGCCGTGGCAGCCCAGCTGGCGGAACGTTTCGCCGGCCAGGTGCTGAATCTTTTCGGTGGTTTCGGCGGGCAGTTCGGCGGGTATGCGCTTCATTGAGCGCTGCATGCCTTTGGCGCCGCCCTTTGAGCCGCCGCCACAATATTTTTCCTCATAGGTCAGGAACTCGGTGCCACGCAGCGGCTCCTCGAGCACCGACATCTGATAGTCGTCGCAGTCGCCCAGAACCGAGCAGTTGATTTCCTGCATATCGCCCAGCAAGTGCTCAACGATTATGCGCGTCGAATAGCGCTCGGCGTCTGAAACCTTTTCCAGCAGCTCCTCGCGGTTATGGGCGGTTGCGATGCCCACGGAGCTGCCCAGGTTGGCCGGCTTCACGATTACCGGATAGCCCAGCTTTTCCTCAACCTGACTGATCATTTCGTCGCGCCGGTTGAACCACTGTTTGTCGGTGAACCAGACGTAGTCAACAACCGGCACTCCGCCTGCGGCCAGAATCATCTTCATCGTGATCTTGTCCATGCCGTTGGCCGAGGCGAGCACATTGCAGCCGGCATAGGGAATGCCGATGCAATCGAGAACACCCTCGAAAATGCCGTCCTCGCCGTTCGAACCGTGCAGAACCGGAATCACAACGTCAAGGCGCGTCGCTATGCCCTTGCGGTCAAACATTCCGCGCTTGGCGCGGTAAAGGTTATAGTCGCCATAGGTCGGCTGCATATAAACTTCGGTGCATTTGGCCAGCAGCTCCTTGGGGTTGCGGTAGTTTGCAACGTCGAGCAGCGCCTCGCCGGTAAACCATTTTCCCTGCTTGGTTATATAGATGGGAGTCACGTCATATTTTTCGCGGTCAATGGCCGCCATGGCCTGCGATGCGGAAATAACTGAAATTTCATGTTCGGTGGAACGACCGCCGAAAAACACGCCGATATTGGTTTTCATTTCTGAGTCTGGTTATTAAAAGTCAGTGGTTTGGCAACCTTAACGGGCTTGACCGCGCCGTTGGCATAAGCCTCGGTGCCGTTAACATATGTGGCCACGACTACGTGGCCGGTTGTCTGGCCGGCGGCAGGAGTCCAGCCGCAGCGGCTGAGCGAATCGGAGTCGGCAATGGTTTGCTCGCGCCGGGCAATGCGCACAATGTCGGCAAACGCTCCCGGGCGCAACATTCCGCGGTCGACTATGCCGAAAATCTCGGCCGGACGCGCGGCGGTGAAGCGGGCCACTTCGGCCGGCTTATAAAGGTCGAGCAGCAGCGGCAGCTGAAACTGCATGTTCGGCATTCCGCTTGGCGCCTTCAGGGCGTCGCCTTCCTTTTCGCTGAGCAGGTGAGGAGCATGGTCGGAGGCAACGATGTCGATAACGCCGTCTTTCAGCGCCTTGCGCAGCGCGGTGCGGTCGGCCTGCGACTTAATCGAGGGATTGCACTTTATGCGCGCGCCTTTTTCCTCATAGTCGGCGTCGGAAAAAAGCAGATATTGAATGCACGTTTCGGCGGTGAGCCAAGCGGGTTTGTCCTGCCGCAGCAAACGCGCCTCGGCCGCGGTTGATATATGGAGCAGATGCAGCCGCGCCCCACCCCGCCGGGCCAGTTCAATGGCCGCGAGCGATGCGTCGAGGCAAGCCCGCGAGTCGCGTATGGCCGCATGGAACTCCATCGGCACCGGCTCGGAGCCGAACGCTTCGCGCGCAATGGCCGCGTTCATGGCAATGCGGGCGTTATCTTCGGCATGAACCGCAATCGGCGCCTTGATTTCCGAAAATATGCGGCTGAGCGCCGACGAGTCGTCGACAAGCAGGTTGCCGGTCGATGAGCCTAAAAACACCTTCACTCCCGGAATGCGCGAATAGTCGGCGCGCAAAAGCTCCGAATCCAGGTTATTGTTCGTGGCGCCCAGATAAAAAGCATAGTTGGCATGGCTGACCTCAGCCGCGCGCTCCATTTTGGCTTCCCAATCCTCGAGGGTCACGGTGGGGGGCACGGTGTTCGGCATGTCGAAAAACGAAGTCACGCCGCCGGCCAACGCCGCGGCGCTCTCGCTTCCGATGTCGGCCTTGTGGGTCAGCCCCGGGTCGCGGAAATGAACGTGGGTGTCAATCATGCCGGGCATGAGCAGGTCGCCGCCCATATCAAAAGCTTCGTCGGCAGCGGGCAGCTCGCCCTTGCCGACGGCAACAATGCGTTCGCCTTCAATCAGCACCCACCCTCCCTTGACCGGGCGGGAGCCTTCGAGGCCGCTAACGACTTCGGCGTTATAGAGCAGCTTACTCACGGCGGCGCGGTTTCTTAAACAGCGAGCGCAGCTTCATGCTCATAACTCCGAAAAACGCTTCGCCAAAAATTCCGGAGCTCATTTTCGAAGTGCCCAACACCCGGTTGGTGAACACTATGGGCACCTCGCCCACCTTGAAGCCCATGGTGTGGGCCGTGAACTTCATTTCAATCTGGAAGGCATAGCCCTTGAAGCGGATTTTGTCCAGGTCAATGGCGCGGAGGACTTCAGCCTTGTAGCAAACGAATCCGGCAGTGGTGTCGGCAACGGGAATGCCCGTTACGAAGCGAACATATTTCGACGCGAAATAGCTCATCAGCACTCTGCCCATCGGCCAGTTAACAACGTTGACCCCGCTCTTATAGCGCGACCCGACGGCAACGTCCGAGCCGTTCTTTTCAACCTCCTCAAGCAGCCTGACGGTGTCGGCCGGATTATGGCTGAAATCGCAGTCCATTTCAAAAATCAGGTCGTAGCCGTTGTCGAGCGCCCACTTGAAACCGGCGATATAAGCCGTTCCCAAGCCGAGCTTTCCCTGGCGGCTGATCAGATGAATGCGGCCGGGATAGTCGGGCTGCGCCTGCTCGACCAGCGCGGCGGTTCCGTCGGGCGAGTTATCGTCGATAACCAGCAGGTCGGGCTCAAAAGGAAGAGCCATCACGGCATCGATCATCGCCGCGATGTTCTCCTTTTCGTTATAGGTGGGAATTATTATAAGTTTCTTGCTCACTTCGCAGGGGTGTAGCGGCGGTTAAGCTCGGCCAGAACCTCGTCGGTAATATCCAGAGCCGGATTGAAGTAAAGGCCCGATGCGCGTTCCAGAACAGCGTCGAGATTATATTTGGCGCTGATGAAGTCAATAACCGACTTCACCGAATCCTGCAGTTCCTGCTGCTTGTTCATCAGGTCGGTGGCATAGTCGCGCTGACGCTGCGCCAGCTTGTTTTCAGCATCCTGCTGAGCCTTTTGCAGGGCGGCAACGTCGGCGTTATAGCTGGCTTCCGAAAGGTAGCCGTTGCGCTGCATCTTTTCCTGAATCTGCTGCTGGCGACGCTGCAGGCCCGCACCGAGCTGATTCTGATACGACGCATACTGGATTTGGGCGGCGCTGTCGGCCTTGGCCACTTCTACGGCCAGTGCATATCCGGCCAGAATCTGCTGACTGTCGACGTAGCGGATATAGGCGGCCATCGGAGTATCATGCTTGCCGGTGGAGTCGGACTTGACTTCAACTTTGGTTGCCGGAGCGTCGGCCTGAGTTCCTTCGTTGTTGTTTTTGCAACCTGCAAAAACAGGGAGCATGAGCGCTGCCACGGAAGCAAGATAGAAAAATTTTCTCATTTCAGAGTTTGTTTGGTAAGTAGATTGGACTAAAATGGGTTATTTATTGTGCAAAAGTAAGAAAGTTTCCTGAAAGTTTCGCATATTCCAAAAAAAATTTGTAACTTAGACCTCGTAAAATAAATAATTTTAACACTCATAATCATTTTTT
>CAZDVP010000101.1:0-7003 GCA_964508865.1 uncultured Bacteroides sp.
CAGCGGTTTTGGCCTCGTCCTTCATGTTTTCAACGAGTTTTTCCTTGGCTTCTTCCGAGCTCAGGCCCGACAGGTGTTCGAGCGTGTCGATTGCCGAGCGGTGCATTTTGTCGAGTTCCTGCTTCTTTTCCTCGCAGATTGCCAGCTGGGCGTCGAGGTGGTTGCGGGTGGCTTCGTTTTCGTTTTTGGCGCGCTGGTTTTCGCTTTGCTGCTGGTTCAGCTGCAGTTCGCGCTGTTTGGCGCGCGATTCGGCCTGCTGCACTTTTTGCATGCGCTGGTTGGCGGATTTGTCGGCATCGGCGGTTATGCGCGAGGCTTCTTTTTCGCCTTCGCGGATTTTGTCTTTTTTCAGTCCTTCGGCCTTGACTTTGGCTTCGGCGATTATCGCTTTGGCCGAGGTGTTGGCCATTGAGCGTTCAACTATTACTGCGGCTGCGGCGCCGAGCGCCAGTGCTATCACCGCTATTATAATGGTGGTTATCATTGAGTTGGATGTTGGGTTATTAGGATTTGTTGGTTAGCGATGTGATGATTTGGTTTATTTCTGATAACTAAGTTGGTTTAAGGTCTGCAATTGCCCGGTGAATAAAACGAAAGCAACCCGACCCGAGTCCCGGAGGGCGATGCAGGTTGCAGGCCGGGCTCGGTGGGTTGGCGCGTGGGCGGCTCTGCTCTCAGAGCCCCGTATGTTGTTGATGATCAATGCTGCTCGAGTCCGGGCAGATTTCTTATGAGTTCGTCGAGCGCGGAGTCCAGGTTCTTCAGCTCATCGAAGCTGCGCTGGTCGCGCAGGTAGAGCAAGGCGAACTGAAACGCCACTCGGGCCATTACTTTCAGCTGCGACTCGGCCGCGAAGGTTTGCGTTGCCCAGCGGTGCCAGAGGTCGTTGACCATCTTTTCCGCCTTTCTGACGAGCTCTTCGTCCGCGCGGTCGACCGCCAGAGGAATCTTTGGCTGGCCGGCGAGCTGAATTGTTATGTTTTGTTTATCTGCCAATACTTTAGCAAGCTTTAAGTTCAGCGATACATCGATCAATTTCACGCACCAGTCCGGCTAACATGGCCCGGCTCTGCTCCGCCTGCTGCGGGGTGACCGCCGCGGCGCGCACAACCGTCAGGTACTCCTTGTCGGCTTCGAGGCGCTTGACCTCGGCCTCAAGCTCACTGATTCGCCGCCGCATGGCTTCCGCTTCTGCGCGCTGGCGCTCAATGGTTTCCACAAGCATTGCCTGGCGGTTGGAAATCACCTCCACCTTAGCGCGAATGCTTGTTGATATGTCCTGAATGTTTTGGGCCATAATTGCCGAAATGCACGCACAAATTTAGCGCTTTCCGCCCAAACCACCAAACTTTTCAACCGAAATTTTTGGCCCGCCGCCCGCCAAAGCGCCAAATATTGACTTCCAGAAGAAAATGTTGGATTAAAAGGCGAGGACTATTCGCATGAAAATTGCTAACTTTGCAGCCGTAATTACAGCTATTTTATGAAAAGAACATTCATCACTTTGATAGGCGGCCTGCTGATGGTCGCTTCGGCTGCTGCCGAGGTGCTGACTCTCCAGCAGTGCAGGCAGCTGGCTCTGGATAACAACAAGGCTCTGCAAATGGCTTCGGCCGAAAAGCGCGCAGCATACTATACGCGCAAGTCGGCCTTTACGAATTATCTGCCCAAGGTTTCGGCCGCCGGCGGCTATATGTTCACTTCGCGCGAGATTTCGCTGCTTTCCGACGACCAGAAGCAGGCCCTGTCGGGGCTGGGCGACAATGCCGCCGCGGCCGGCCAGCAGCTGATCGGCGCCCTGGCGGTGAAGCATCCGGAACTGGCTCCGGTGCTTCAGGATTTGCGGGCTCCGCTGGGCGCGGCGTTTCAGGGCGTGCAGACTCATTTGAATGCCGCCGGCCAGAATGTTGTTGACGCTTTCGAAACCGACACCCGCAATGCCAGCGCCCTGGCCCTGCAGCTGACACAGCCGATTTATATGGGTGGTAAAATCGTTGCCTACAATAAAATTGCCAAGCTGGCGGAGCAGGCTGCCGACGATAAATATGACATTGCTTGCCAGGACGCTCTGGTGGAGGTTGACGAAACCTACTGGCAGATTGTTGCCCTGACGGCCAAGAAAGAGTTGGCCGAGAGCTATCTGAAGCTGGTGCGCGATTTGGAAAAGAATGTTGACGCGATGATTAAGGAGGGCGTGGCAACGCGGGCCGATGGCCTGAGCGTGAAGGTCAAGGCCAATCAGGCCGACGTTGCGCTGATTCAGGTCAACAATGGCCTGAGTCTGCTGAAAATGCTGCTCTGCCAGCTCATGGGGCTGGACGAAAGCACTCCGCTGACCCTTGCCGACGAAACGGCGCTCGAGAAACTCACGGCCGATTCTGCCGAGCTTACCGGCGCCGGCAATGAATCCTGGCGCGAAACCCGCCCCGAACTCCGCGCCCTTGGCCGCTCAGCCGAGGTGTTTCACCAGAAGGAACGTCTTGCTTTGGCCGAAACGATGCCTACGGTGGCCCTGACCGGCGGCTACGCATGGATGACTCCGACGCTTTTCAATGGCTTTGAAAACAAGTTTCAGGGCGTTTGGAATGTTGGCGTAGTTGTTAAGGTGCCCATCATTACCTGGGGCGATCGTATATATAAGGTGAAGGCGGCTCGCGCAAACACTCAGATTGCACGCCTGAAACTCGACGAAGCCACCGAAAAAATCCGCCTGCAGATTTCGCAGTGCCGCAACACTCTCAGCGAGTCGCGCCAGCGCCTGGAGGCCTGCGAGAGCGCCGAAGCGGTTGCCGACGAGAATCTGCGAATCGCAACCCTGGGCATGAACGAGGGCGTTATTCCCGTTATCAATGTTAACGAGGCCCAGACCGCATGGCTCGGAGCCCGCTCGGCCCTGATTTCCGCAAAAATCGACCTGAAGCTCGCGCAGGTTCATCTGCAGCGCGCTCTGGGTGTTTTAAATCGCTAATAATAAAAAGACTAAGATATGGATTCACGTAAGAAAACGAATTTTTCGCTTGTGCTTGTTGCCGCCGCAATCGTGGTGGTGGTGATTATTGCCGTGATTATTGCCGGCCTGAACATGAAAGACCTGCCCGAAGTGACTCAGGGCCAGGTTGAAACCGCGAGCTATAGGGTGTCGAGCAAAGTGCCCGGCCGAGTGCTCGAAATCCGGGTTGAGGAGGGCGACACCGTTTGTGCCGGCGACACGCTGGTGATTCTCGAAGCTCCCGACGTTGAGGCCAAGCTGGCTCAGGCAAATGCCGCCCGCCAGGCTGCCGAAGCGCTGCAGCACAAGGCGCAGAAAGGTGCCCGCCAGGAGCAGATCGACGGCGCCTTCCAGCTCTGGCAAAAAGCCAAAGCCGGAGTCGATGTGGCCGAAAAGAGCTATAACCGCGTCAATCGCCTGTTTGAGCAGGGCGTGCTCCCCGCGCAGAAACGCGACGAAGCCTACGCTCAGTATCAGGCCATGGTGGCTACCGAAAAGGCTGCCAAAAGCCAGTATGACCTTGCCGTCAAGGGCGCGCAGGCCGAGGATAAGGAGGCCGCCGGAGCTCAGGTGGCCCGCGCCGAAGCCGCGGTCAGCGAGGTCAACTCCTATATTGCCGAAACCGTGCTCACTGCTCCGCAGGGCGGCGTGGTTACCGAAATCTACCCGCAGCCGGGTGAGCTGGTAGGCACCGGCGCTCCGCTGCTCAACGTTGCGCGCCTCAACGACATATGGTTCGTTTTCAACGTGCGCGAAGACCGCCTGCCCGGTCTGACCGTCGGCACTCAGGCCGAGGTCTATGTTCCGGCATTCGACAAAACCGTGCCCGTTAAGATTTCGCGAATCAAGGAAGTCGGCAGCTATGCCGTTTGGAAAGCCACCAAGGCGCTCGACCGCTATGACTTGAAAACCTTTGAGGTTAAGGCCGTGCCGGTCAATGATAATCCGCTGCCCGGCGTTCGCCCCGGCATGTCGGCAATTCTCAACGCCGACTGATGGCAATGAAGCGCAAAAACGTTTTTTTGCGGCTATGGCAGCTTTGGATGAGGGAGTTGAAGTTCTTTTCAACCCGCCCTCTGATGCTGGTTGTCATGTTTATCGCGCCGGTGATTCTGCTGGCGTTCTTCCTGTCGCTGATGAGTGCCGGCCTGCCGACCGACCTGCCCGCCGGAATCGTTGATGAAGACAACACTTCAACGACCCGCACCCTGGTGCGCACGCTCGACGCAATGGAAAACACAGACCTGCGCTATAGCTACCCCTCGCTGACCGAGGCCCGCGAGGCTATGCAGCGCGGCGAAATCTATGCGTTTTTCCATATTCCGGCCGGAACCACCGAGCGGGCCCTGAGTCAGCGCCGCCCCAAAATCGGCTTCTATACCAACGATGCCTACTTCATTGCCGGCTCCCTGCTGATGCGCGACATGCGCACCGCATCGGAAATGATCGGCATGGGAATTTCGCGCCAGACCTTTCTGGCAAAAGGAATGGGCGACGATGCCGCCATGGCTGCCGTGCGCCCCATAGTCATCGAGGCTCATCCGCTTGGCAATCCGGTTCTTGACTATTCGGTTTATCTGAGCAACATAATTGTTCCCGGCTGCATACTGCTGCTGGTGCTCATTTTCACTCCCTACACCATAGGCCTGGAGTGGAAGCGCGGAAAGCAGCGCAGGGTCTACAACGAGCTGGCCGGCGGGTCGTCGACAGTGTTCCTCGCCGGCAAACTCGTGCCGCAGGCGCTGCTGTTCTCGCTGATGATGCTGCTTTGCGACGTCGTGTTCTATAAATATCTCCATTTTCCCTGCCATTGCGGATTGTGGATGATGTTTTTCATTGGCGTTCTCTGCATTCTGGCCGCGCAGAGTTTCGGAGTGTTCGTCTACGGTCTGCTGCAGGGCAACATGCGCTTCGCCATGAGCGTTTGCTCGCTCTGGGGCATAGTTTCCTTCTCGATTTCGGGCCTGTCGTTCCCCACCATGGCCATGGATCCGATTCTTCAGGCAGCCGCGTGGCTCTTTCCCTTGCGCCATTATTATTTACTCTATGTTAATCAGGCGTTGCATGGCTATCCGCTGCTCTTTGCCTGGCCGTCGATAGTTGCACTGCTCTGCTTTTTGCTGCTGCCGGTGCTGACCCTGCCGCTCTATCGCCATGCCTTCCGCCACGCCAAATATAAACCATGACCTCACTATCTAACATAGCCTGCATTGCCTGGACGGAGTTCCGCAACATGATGCGCGACAAGGGCGTGGTGCTCTTCGTGTTCATCGTGCCGCTGTTCTATCCGCTGCTCTATGCGTTTATCTACACGAACGAAACCGTGCGCGACGTGCCCGTGGCCATAGTCGACGGCAGCCGCTCGCCGCTGTCGCGTCAGTTCGCCCGCATGCTCGATGCGACCCCCGAGGTGCGCGTAGTGGCCCAATGCGCCTCCGTGGCCGAGGCCGAGCGCCTCAACCAGATGGGCGATATTTATGCTTTCGTGGTGATTCCACGCGACCTCAACCGCACTCTCGACCAAGGGCGCCAGGCCGTTATCGGCGTTTATGCCGACATGGCCGGCATGCTATACTATAAGTCGGCCCTGCTGGCTGCAACCAACGTGTCGCTCGAACTCAACAAAGAACTCAAGGTCGGGCGGTTCTACACCGGCGCCACTGCGGCCCAGGAAGCTGTGGCCACCCAGCCCGTGGCCTACGACCACGTGGCGCTCTTTAACCCTCAGAGCGGCTTCGCCTCGTTCCTGATGCCCGCCGTTATGATGCTCATTCTCCAGCAAACCCTCATGCTCGGAATCGGAATGGTCGGCGGCGGCATACGCGAACGCTTCAATGGCCGGGCCCTTCCGCCGATGAAACTCTACAGCAACCCGATGCAGATTGTGCTCGGCAAAACCGCCATATACTTCATAATCTACATCGTCATGGCCGCCTATATGTTCACCGTTGTGAACTACCTGTTTGGCCTCCCATCGCTCGGACGGTTCGCAACCTACATCACCCTGATGGTGCCCTACCTGCTCGCATGCACCTTCATGGGCATAACATTCTCATCGTTCATCTACCGGCGCGAAGACTGCATCCTGCTGTTCGTGTTCATGTCGCTGCCGCTGCTGTTCATCTCCGGCATATCCTGGCCCGCTGCCGCCATTCCCCAATTCTGGAAATGGGTTGGCATGCTCTTCCCTTCAACCTTTGCCGTTAATGGCTACGTGCGCATCAACTCCATGGGCGCAACCCTCAGCCAGGTCAGCCACGAATACATAGCCCTCTGGATTCAGGCCGGAGTCTACTTCATTCTCGCGCTCGGATTCTACTTCCGCGCCGTTCGTCAAAACAACCCCTCCCGCAAATGAGATTCACCTACTGCCCCGACTGCGGCACCTTGCTCGCTCAGCGCCCCCTGGGCGACGAAGGCCTCGTGCCCTGGTGCGACCGCTGCGAAAAACCCTGGTTCGACATGTTTCCAACCGCCGTCATATCCCTGGTCTACGACGACAGCGGCCAAATTCTCCTGCTCCGTCAGGGCTACATATCAACCGAATGGTCAAACCTCATTTCCGGCTACATCCAGCCCGGCGAAAACGCCGAAACCACCGCCCGCCGCGAAATCCTCGAAGAAACCGGCCTGCAGGTCGATCGGCTTCAGTTGCGCCTGACCCGCTGGTTCCCCAAAAAACAAATGCTCATGGTCGGCTTCTTCGCCCATGCCCTGCCCGGCCAGACACTGAACCTCTCCTCTGAAGTAGACTCCGCAGCCTGGGCGCCCGCCGCCGACGTCCCCGCCCTCATCAGCCCCTCGCCAACCTCTGCCGCCCGTGCCCTGGTCGACGACTTCCTCAATCAATCCACCTGAAAAACAATCCATTACCCCGGCCTGCAAAAAATAATTCAAAAAAACACCGCAAAAAACTTGCACACCTCAAAAAAACTCCCTAACTTTGCAGCGCAAAAAACAAACAACGGTGCCATAGCTCAGTTGGTAGAGCAAAGGACTGAAAATCCTTGTGTC
>CAZDVP010000102.1:0-6745 GCA_964508865.1 uncultured Bacteroides sp.
CCGACCCTCTGCTTGTAAGGCAGATGCTCTGAACCAGCTGAGCTAAACGCCCGTTATCGCTGAATTGCGGTGCAAAGTTACGACTTATTTTTTAATTTGCAATAGGTTTTTGTAAATTTTTTCGAAAAAATTTCGGCCGCTACAGCTCCAGCGGCTTAATCGCTTCAGCCATTTTGTTAGCTATTAGATCGTTGGCCGGATTGCCGATTGAGCCCAAGTGGGTGTGGTGAACCTCGCGCGTGGGCTTATACTCGCCCGACTGCACCTGCATTCCGATTGTTCGGTAGGCCTCGCGGAAGGGAACGCCGGAGAGCACGAGGCGATTCACATCCTCGACCGTAAACAGGTAGTCATACTTCGAATCGTCGAGAATATGTTCGTTGACCTGAATGTGGTCGAGCATGAACGCGGCCATATTCAGGCAGTTGATAATTTCGGTGGTTGCAGGGAAAAGAACGTCTTTCATCAGCTGATAGTCGCGGTTATAGCCGAGCGGCAGGTTGGCGGTCAGTAGCGCCAGTTCGTTGGGAACCGCCGTTAGCCTGTTGCATTTGCCGCGCATGATTTCAAACACATCGGGGTTCTTTTTGTGTGGCATAATCGACGACCCGGTGGTTAACTCATCGGGGAATTTAACGAACCCGAAGTTCTGACACATGAACTGGCAGACGTCGGCCGCAAACTTGCCCAACGTGGACGCGACTGCGGCAATGGCCGAAGCCATGGCTTTCTCGGTCTTGCCGCGGCTCATTTGAGCGGCAACGACGTTATAGTGGAGCGTGCGGAAGCGGAGCAGGTCGGTGGTCATCCGGCGGTCGAGCGGGAACGACGACCCATAGCCGGCGGCCGAGCCGAGGGGATTCTGATTTGCTATGCGATAGGCTGCCACGAGCATTTCAACATCGTCGACCAAGGTTTCGGCATACGCGCCGAACCAGAGGCCGAAACTCGACGGCATGGCAATCTGAGCGTGTGTATATCCTGGCATCAACACGTCTTTATAGCGCTCGGAAAGCGCCTGCAGCGAATCGAACACGGTTTTCACGGCGCGGGCCACGTCTTTGATTTCGGCTCTCATCAGCAGCTTGAGGTCAACGAGCACCTGGTCGTTGCGCGAGCGCCCGGAATGAATCTTTTTGCCAACGTCGCCAAGTTTGCGGGTAAGCATCAGCTCAACCTGCGAGTGAACGTCTTCAATACCATCCTCAATGACGAAATCGCCCTTTTTGGCCTGCTCATGGAGCTGTTCGAGTTCAACAAGCAGCAGCTTGAGTTCGTAGTCGGCAAGCAAGCCGATTGAGTTCAACATCCGTATGTGGGCCATGGAACCCTCTATATCATATTGAGCCAGACGCAGGTCGAGCACCCGGTCTTGACCAACAGTAAATTCTTCAATCAATTCATTGGGTTCAAACCCTTTACTCCATAGTTTCATTGGCGAAGTTCTTAATAATCTGAATGTATTGTTTGATGCCGCTTTCTATTTCAGAAATCAGCACGAATTCATCGGGAGTGTGTGAGCGCTCGCTCAGTCCGATGCCTATTTTCAACGTATCGATCATCGGGAGCACCGATTGGTCGGAAGTCGTTGGCGAAACAAAGGTCTGCGAACCGGTGGCTAAGGCCGCGCGCACCAACGGATGCTCAGCCGATATGGCTGAGGCGCCGATATGAAGCGAGCGCGGAGTAACCTCCGAATCCACCGCCGAGCGAATAAACTCAACGGTTTCGGCATTTGAGAGTGCATCGGTTGTTCGCACATCGACAACGAACTTACACTCGGTCGGCAGGACATTATGCTGCGTGCCGGCCGAAATCTGCGTGGCAGTTACCCGAATCGGACCGAGCAGCTGCGACTCCTTCGGAAACTGCAGCGAGCGCAGGCGCATAATGTCGTCAATCGCCTTATAAAGCGCGTTTTCACCTCCGCGGGCTGCATGGCCCCCGGCGGCAGTGGCCGTGCAGTCGAGCACCAGCAGGCCACGCTCGGCAATGGCGGCATTCATTCCGGTCGGTTCGCCGATAATGCCCCACTTGGGCGTAGAGCCGGCGTCAGCCCAGAGCTGAACCATGGCGCGCATGCCGTTCACTCCGGTAACTTCTTCCTCGGCCGTAGCTAAAAAAAGCAGATTAAACGGCAGCTCAACATCCTTCAATTGCAAAAACGCATGCAGCAGGCCAACAAGCGACGCGCCGGCATCATTGCTTCCCAGGCCATACAGCCTGCCATTTTCAATTGTCGGCTCAAAGGGGTTTCGGGTATATGCCGGCGAAGGCTTGACCGTGTCATGGTGTGAATTGAGCAGCAAGGTGGGCTTGGCCGGATCATATGCGCGGCTATAAGCCCACACGTTATTGTGCAGCCTGTGAGCCTCCAAACCTTGCGCCGTCAGATACTCCTGGAGAATATCGGCCGTGGCAGCCTCCGAACGAGAAATCGAAGGCGTGGCAATCAGTCGCCGGAGCAGGTCAACGGCTTTATCAGTCATAGCTTAACGCGGGTGCGCGGCGAGTAGGCATCCCCTACCCCCGCCTCGATAAACACGGAGTCAACGCCGCCGCGGCAAACTTGCAGCGCGTTTTCAATCTTCGGCAGCATTCCGCTGTGAACCACTCCCTGAGCCTTGAGCTCGGCGAACTTCTGCTCATCAATCTCCTCAACAATCGAAGTCGGGTCGTCGATGTCAAGCAGCACGCCCTGCTTGTCGAAACAGAAGTGAAGCTCGGTTTCGCCGATAGTGGCCGCACAAAGAGCAACAGCTCCGGCAACCGAATCGGCATTTGAGTTGAGCAATTGCCCCGCGGAATCGCAGGTAATCGCGCAGAAAACCGGCACGATTTCCTGATCGAGCAACGATTTCATAAGCTGGCGGTTAACTGCGTCTATATCGCCGACAAAACCATAGTCGACCGGAGCGGCCGGGCGGCGGTGGGAAACGATTGCTCGGCCATCGGCACCACTCAGTCCGAGTGCATTCACTCCGCGGGCCTGCAGGCCGGAAACTATGCGCTTGTTGATTAAGCCTGCATAGACCATGGTCACTACTTCGAGCGTGGCGGCATCGGTCACTCGCCGGCCATTTATCATGGTGGTTTCAATGCCCATGGCTCCGCTCATGCGAGTAGCCTCCTTGCCTCCGCCGTGAACCAGGATTTTCGGTCCGCTCAGCGCGGCGAAGTCGTCGAGAAACTGAGCCAACGCAGCAGGATTGTCAATTACATTCCCGCCTATTTTCACCACTTTAATCATAAACTCTCAAGCAAACGTTTAAGCACTGTCTGGGCGGAAATCTCGCGGTTGGCAGCCTCGGGAATCACCAGCGAACGGGGCGACTCAATCACCTCGTCGGTAACAATCATGTTGCGGCGAACGGGCAGGCAGTGCATAAAGGCGGCATCATTCGTCAGAGCCATTTTTTCGGCATCGACTGTCCAGTCGCGGTCCTGCGAAATAACCTTGCCGTAGTTGGGAGCTTCATATGCGCTCCAGTTTTTGGCGTAAACGAAATCAGCACCTTCAAGAGCCTTGCGCTGATCGTGCTCAACAATGGCTCGACCAACAAACTCCGGCGCCAAATCATAGCCCTCGGGGTTGGCGATTACGAAATCATAGTCTTTTGCGTTCATCCACTCGGCAAACGAGTTCGGAACTGCCTGCGGAAGCGCCTTGGGATGCGGAGCCCAGGTCATAACAACCTTCGGGCGGGAGGTGCGCTTATGCTCCTCAATCGTAATGAGGTCGGCAAAGCTCTGCAGCGGGTGGCGAGTGGCGGCCTCCATAGAAAACACCGGGCGTCCTGAAAGGTCAATAAACTGGTTGAGCACACGCTCTTCGTAGTCCTCGTCGCGGTCCTTAAGTCCGGCGAATGAGCGAACGCCGATAATATCGCAATATGAGGCCATTACGGGAATTGCCTCAAGCAAATGTTCAGCCTTGTCGCCATCCATAATCACCCCGCGCTCGGTTTCGAGTTTCCATGCGCCCTGGTTCACGTCGAGCACCATAACGTTCATGCCGAGATTCATTGCGGCTTTCTGGGTGCTCAGGCGGGTGCGCAGCGATGAGTTGAAAAAGAGCATCAGCAGTGTTTTGTTCTTTCCTAATTCGGAAAAAGCAAAACGGTCGCGCTTGATTTCGAGGGCTTCGGCAACAGCCTTGTCCAGAGGGCCTATATCGTCAACGGTGGTGAATTTTTTCATTCTGCAATGAGTTCTTTAAAGTTTTTAAGGAATACATCGGCCTGCTCGCGCGAAAGACCGAGAGCGGGCAGCAAGCGCACAACTGTTTTGCCTGCACCACCGGTAAATATGTGGCGGCCGAAAAGCAGACGCTTGCGCAGTTCGGCGGCATCGCCGTCGATTTCAATGCCGATCATCAGACCTCGGCCACGAACCTCCTTGAGCTGGGGCAGTTTACGCAGCTCGTCAAGCAAATACTCGCCAACTTCGGCAGCGTTCTCAATCAGTTTTTCCTCAGTAATAACGTCGAGCACTGCAAGCGCGGCGGCGCAAGCGAGGTGATTACCTCCGAATGTTGTGCCCAACATAGACTTAACCGGCTCAAATTCAGGCGAAATCAAAACCGCACCCATCGGGAAGCCATTGGCTATACCCTTAGCGCAAGTAACAATGTCGGGCTGAAAGCCGTCAACGTGCTGATAAGCAAAGAATTTGCCGGTGCGTCCATAGCCGCTCTGAATTTCGTCGGCAATCACAACGGTTCCGTTTTCGCGTGCAGCTTTCTGAACGGCGAGCATGAATTCCGCTGTAGGGACATGTATGCCGCTAACGCCCTGGATTCCTTCGATAATAACCGCAGCATATTGCTTGGTTTCCAGCGCTTTGACTGCCGCATCAATATCGTTGAGGGGAACGAAGTCAACATTTTCGGTCCGGTTAAACGGCGCGCGGATAGCCGGGTTGTCCGTAGCGGCCACGGCTCCTGATGTACGTCCATGGAAAGCCTTGCCCATGGCTAAGATTTTGGCGCGCCCGGTATGGAACGACGCTAACTTAAAAGCGTTCTCGTTGGCTTCAGCTCCTGAATTTACAAAGAATGCCGAATAGTCGGTCAGGCCGCTAACTTCGCCAATGCGCTGCGCTAAGCGCTCCTGCAGCGAGTTTTGAACGGAGTTGGAGTAGAAACCGAGCTTGGCCACCTGGTCGCTCACGGCCTTTACATATTTGGGGTGAGCATGACCGATTGAAATTACGGCGTGTCCGCCATAAAGGTCAAGGTATTCGGTGCCGTCGGCGGTGTAGACATAGCTGCCCTTGCCGCTCACCGGCTCTATATCATAGAGGCTATAAACAGGAAATGTTTTCATCAGAATGCAGAGGGTTTTAGCTTAAGGCCGGTGCTCTCGTCAAGCCCGAACATCAGGTTCATATTCTCGACGGCTTGCCCTGAGGCTCCTTTAAGCAGATTATCTATCGCACAGGTTATCAAAAGTTTGTTACCATGTTTTTCAAGTGCTACTCGAGCGCGGTTTGTATTCACGGCCTGCTTTAGATCAATCGGTTTGCGGCTCACGGAAACAAAGGGCGATTCCTTGTAGAACTCCTCATAGAGCTTCTGCGCATCTTCGGCGGTGAGGTCCGAATCGAGGTAGGTCATAACAAATATGCCGCGGGCAAAGTCGCCGCGAACGGGCACAAAGTTCAACTCACCCTCAAAACCGGGCTGGAGCTTTTGCAGCGAACGGCGGATTTCGGAAAGATGCTGGTGCTCAAAAGCTTTATAAACCGAAAGGTTATCATTGCGCCAGCTGAAATGGGTTGTGGCTCCGGGCTTGACGCCGGCCCCGGTGGAACCGGTTATGCCGGTAATCTGCACGCTCACCGGCAATTTGCCGGCTGCGGCCAAAGGCAGCAGCGAAAGCTGAATGGCGGTGGCGAAACAGCCGGGGTTGGCCACCTTCAGCGCACCGCGAATCTGCTCGCGCTGAAGTTCCGGCAGGCCATAAACAAACCCATCGTGCTCATCGCGGAAATCCTGCGCCAAATCAATCACCTTAACGTGCTCAGGCAGCTTGTTCTCTGTCAGGAAAACCGAGCTCTGACCGTGTGCGGAGCAGATGAAAAGAACGTCAACGCTATCGAGCTTTAACTCGTCGGTAAACGTCAGTTCAACGTCCTCCAGGCCGCTATGAACCTCACCCACCCTATTGCCGGCATTGCTTGTTGAGTGAACGAACTCAACCTCTACCTCGGGGTGAATGGTCAGTAGGCGCAACAACTCGCCGGCAGTGTAGCCGGCGCCACCGATAATACCGGCTTTAATAGCCATCGTTGCCGTTGCGCTTTTGAACGTTATAGTAAATCTTCATCTGGTTGCCCAGAATCTTGGTGAAGCCCTTGACGTCGTCGGCGCTCCAGGCCTTGTTAACCTCGCCATACTCGCCGAAATCGGTCTTCATCAGGTCGTAGGTTGAATCAACGCCTACCAGAGTGTAGGAGAGCGGACGGAGCTTAATCTCCACAGTACCATAAACATTAGCCTGCGAACTTTCAAGGAATGCTTCAATGTCACGCATAACCGGTTCGAGATACTGGGCCTCATGCAGGAACATGCCATACCAGTTGGCAACCTGCTCTTTCCAATACTGCTGCCATTTGGTCAGCACGTGCTTTTCGAGCATCTTATGGGCAGCGATGATAAGCATCGGAGCGGCTGCTTCGAAACCAACGCGGCCCTTGATGCCGATAATGGTGTCGCCGATATGCATGTCGCGGCCAATGCCAA
>CAZDVP010000103.1:0-6539 GCA_964508865.1 uncultured Bacteroides sp.
GGCCATCGCGTTTAATAATTGTCTGTATCATTTTTTAGCGGAGATATTTGTCTTTATATATGGTGGCGATTTTGATAATCATTTTTTTAGGAGCATACTGAACACGGTAGGGCGGTAGGGCCAAGCCATTTTGCGACCAGGTGTCGATGCCGCCAACGCCGGTCATTTCGCTGTCGACAAGCAGATTCACATAGTCAACCGGCTTAACCTGCTGGAAGTGGCGCTGATCTTTACGGTCGCCATCGTCGAGCGATTCAATCGAATAGTTGGTCGCCGAAGCATAGAAGGGCTCAACCGAGGTGATTTCAACGCCGGTGCCACCGATGTTTGTCTGACGCCAATAGCGGATGTCGCTCTTGGTGCCGGTTTCCTGCGGACGCACATAGGGATGAGCCTGCTCCTGCGATGTCTGCTTGTAAAGGCCGATGAACTGGCTATCCTTGCGATCGGGATAGTTTTCAATCGGGCCGCGACCATAGTAGGTACTGATATTATATTCCGGGGCCATGGGGAAGTCGATTCCGAAGCGCCACATGTTAGGAGCGGTTACGTCCGTTTCGGGCGTAAGGGTCTGGGTAAGCACGATTTCTCCGGTATTGTTGACCTGATAGCTCATTTCGAGCTGAGCCTTGACCTCAGGCATATAATACACAGCCTTGACAATCGGGCAGTTGCTCTCGGAAACTTCGTTATAGGTCAACGACTTGAGCTGCATTTCGGGATTGCGCCAAACTTTGCGTTTTGCGGGCTCATTTGCTCCATAATCGTTATCGACTCCGGCGCGCCAGAAGTTGGGTTTGATCTGCATTCCGTTTTCGAGCAGGTTCTTGCCCCGGATTTCGTAGCGCGAAATAAAGCCGTTCTCGCGGTTGAATTCTATGTGGGCATAGGGCGAATGAAGAATGAGCCGGTTACGGTTGCTGTCGTCAACAACTGGAGGAATCTGGGGCGCTGAGCCGGACACGGCGTAGTTGAAAGTGAAGGGTTTCGGCATGTAGAACTCGCTAAGCTGAAGCTGATTGCGGGCCGCAACATGGCCGGCATTGAGCAGGCCGTCGGTCCGGCGCGTAACGAATTCAACATTGAGCATGACCTCGTCGCTGCAGGGGGAGTAGATGTGGTTGTTGGCCACAATAAGTTCGTTCAGTATCCAGTCGAGATTGACCGGCAGGGCTATCAGCGCTGAATCCGAAGGGGCGACGTCGATTTTGTCAATCGTTCCCGATTCAAACGGCACGCCGTTAATCAGCAGCGTATAGCGCATGAAGTAGTTATCGAGGTTCTTGAAGAAGTTTTCGTTTTTGACTTTAAGGGTAAGCGGCGATTTCGATTCGAGCGAGGTGTGGATGTCCTGCATATGATATGCGGCATCAATCATGTGGGGGTGGAGCTCGCGGTCGGGCGAAACCAGGCCATTGACGCAGAAGTTATTATCGGATGCGTCATAGGCGTTCCAGTCGCCGCCGTAGCCGTAGATAGTGACGCCGTTATCATCTTTTTTGCGGATTGCCTGGTCAACAAAGTCCCAGATAAAGCCGCCTTGATATTTGGGATAGGCACGGATAGTGTCCCAATACTCCTTGAATCCGCCACCGGAGTTGCCCATTGCGTGAGCGTACTCACATTGAATCAGCGGCTTTGTGCTCGCGGGATTCTTGGCGTAGCGTGCCGCAGCTGCCTGCGATACGTACATCGGGCAATAAATGTCGGTGTTGTGGCCGGTGCCGGCGCGCTCATATTGCACGGGGCGCGACGGGTCGAGCTGCTTAACCATGTCGTAGGCAGCGGTGAAGTTTGGGCCGTCGCCGGCTTCGTTGCCGAGGCTCCAGACTATAATTGACGGATGATTGAAGTTACGGATAACGTTGCGTTCGTTGCGCTCGAGATGCGCTTTTTTATAGGAATCGACATTGGCGAGCGACGATTTGCCATAGCCCATGCCATGGCTCTCAAGGTTCGCTTCCGCAACGATATAGAAGCCATATTTATCCGCAAGTTGATAGAGGTAAGGATCGTTGGGATAGTGGGAGGTGCGGATGGCGTTGATGTTGTTCTGTTTCATTATCTGCAGGTCCTGCACCATGCGGTCGTTGCTGACAACATAGCCGCCGTCGGGGTCAAGCTCATGGCGGTCAACACCCTTAATCAGAACAGGCTTACCGTTTACCAGCAGTTGCGAATTCTTAATCTCAACCTTGCGGAAGCCGACTTGCAACGGAATTTGCTCGATAACCGTGCCTTTATCCGAAACAATCGCCTTCAAATAGTAAAGGTTGGGAGTCTCGGCCGTCCACTTGGCGGGGTTCGCAATTGCGTAGACAACTTTGTTTTTGCTCCTCGACAACTCGGTCATAGCAACTTTGTTGCCCATGGGGTCGAGCAAAGTAAAAGCCACATTCGGATTGCCACGCATGGTCAGGTCAATGGTCAGAGTTGCGTCTTTGTAGTTCTCGTCGAGGTCAGGAGTAACGCGGATGTCGTCAATGCCGGACGCCTTATTGCGGGCATATAGGTAGCTGTCGCGCGCAATGCCGCTCAGACGGAAAAAGTCCTGGTCTTCGAGGTAGGTTCCGTCGCACCAGCGGAAAACCTGTAGGGCAATTTCGTTTTCGCCTTTCGTTAAATAAGGAGTAATGTCAAATTCGGGCTCAAGTTTGGAGTCTTCGCTATAGCCAACGAATTTGCCGTTGACCCAAACGTAAACGTTTGAGGTCACGGAGCCGAGGTGCATGATTACCTGCTTGCCGTCCCAGCCCTTGGGGATGTTGACTTTACGGCGGTAGCTGCCGACATGGTTATTCTTTTCGGGCACATGCGGCGGGTTGGTCTTGAAGTCGTTGCGCCAGGGATAACCTACGTTAACATACTGCGGGTCGCCATAGCCATAGAGCTCCCAGTTGCCCGGAACCGGAATCGAATCCCAGCCGGCGTCGTTGAAACCGGATTTGAAGAAGTCGGTGGGGCGGTCAGACGCATTTCTTACCCAGTTGAACTTCCAATAGCCGTTGAGCGAAAGATAGTTAAACGACTCTTTCTGATTGCCGACAACGTCGTCATTGCCGTAGGCAAAGAAGGTTGCGTGCATCGGCAAGCGATTTACCTGATTTATGGTGGGGTCTTGCCACTCCTTAAACGTCTGCGCCGGGGCGGAGCAAACGAGCATCGAGGCAAACAGCGACGCAAAGATTCTATGGCTCATGGTGTTGAATGATTATTGAATAATATTGCAGATTGGTTGGACTGCAAAGTTAGCAATAATCTTCCATGATGACAAACTTTTTAGTGGGAATTGTGAAAAATAATTTTCGTTTTGGAAAACTTTTTGAATGGCCCAAAATTTTAAATACCTATACCGCAAATGTTTAAATACTCGGTTCGGTAAACTTTTTAAAATTAACCACCGCATAACTTAATCCGGCAGCGATACTTGCAGGCAAAAGCAGTGGCGACGCTTCGGTCATTTCTATAACAATAAAGATTGCCATCAACGGGGCTTTTATGGTGCCGGCCATAACGGCTGCCATAGCCAGAATCATGAAATCGCCGGCAGGTATGATTTCCCAGCCCGGAACGTAGGATGCACCCAATGCAAAGAGTGCACCAAACATGCCGCCGGCAAAGATTGTCGGAGCAAATTCACCGGCCACACCGCCACCCGCCTTGGTGGCGTATGTGGCGAAACTTTTAATCAGGATAATGCCGCCGAGCACTGCCGCCATAGCCGCCGGGCCCTTAACCGCACCGCGGAAAGTTCCGGCCAATAACGGTGCGCTATCGCCATTAACCAATTTACCCAACACACCGAACCCCTCGCCATAAAGCGCTGGGAAGAGAAACAGGCATACGCCAACCGACAGTCCGCCAATAAGGTTTCGTTTCCAGGGTGTTGAAATCTTTGAAAACATGCCAACGGTTCTGTCGCCACACCAATTATAATATAATGAATAGACACCGCAAAGTAGCCCGAGCAAAATCGCGGGCAGATACCATTTCAGGGCAAAAGGCTGCGCGGTGAGAAACACCATATCCGTGTTGAAGCCGCCGGCGGCGTAGGCAGTCAGCCCGGCGAACAGACACATTATTACGAGCAGCATTATATTGGGCAGCGACATTTGAAAAGCCAGCACCTCGAGCGTGTAGAACACACCGCCCATCGGCGCCTTGAATATCGCCGCGATACCCGCTCCGGCGCCACACGCCAGAAAGGCGAGCATTTGCTCATGAGTGAGATGCAGCCTTGCAGCTACGCGCGAAGCAATGGCCGCGCCGGCATAAGCAATCGGGCCCTCGGCGCCGGCAGAACCGCCTAAACCCAGAGTCAGGGCATTGACCCCGACAGGAGCCACCATGAGGCGGCGGGGCAGGGGAGAGATGCCTTTGCGCAGGTCGGATTGCAAACGGCCGGTGCTATGATCCAGCGGCAGCTTAACAATCTTCCTGACAATCAGGCTACTCAGCGTTATCGCCAATATTGCCAGCACAATCAGCCACCAGTTTGAGTGGACAGCGCTGAAACCCGAGGTTGCGAGCCTTGAAATTAAGGCAATCAAATGCTTGACCGCGTAAGCAACGCAGCCTATAATAATGCCGGCTATGGCTGCGGCGGTGAGCAGCCGCCATTTCGGTGGTTGAATAGTTATCATAAAAAGATAACGCCGCCGAGCGTCAATGGTTTACTCAACGCTGAATACTCGCAGGAGCACCCAAACAATCAGCAGGGCAACAGCCGTGTAGCCCAACCAAGCGATAATGGCCTTGCGAAGAAGTCCGGTCCGGCGCTTGCGCCAGAGAATGAAAATATAGATAGCGGCCGACACCGCCCCATAGGCCAGTGCAGCCGCTATCCAGATAAGTTTAGAGCCCATTAGTTCCAGGCATCAACGATACCCATGAAGTCGGCTGCTGCGAGCGAAGCGCCACCGATCAGACCGCCGTCAACGTCGGGTTTGGCAAAAAGAGCCTTGGCGTTAGAGGGTTTGCAGGAACCGCCGTAGAGAATCGAGCAGTTGTCGGCAACTTCCTTGCCATATTTGTCAGCAATCACGCCACGGATGAAAGCGTGCATTTCCTGAGCCTGGTCGTCGGTTGCGGTTTTGCCGGTGCCGATTGCCCAAACGGGTTCGTAGGCAAGAATCAGCTTGCCGAAATCTTCAGCCGAAAGGTCAAACAGAGCTTCTTCAATCTGAGCCTTAACAACATTGAGGTAGCTGCCGTTTTCGCGTTCTTCGAGAACTTCGCCGATGCAGAAAATCGGGGTGAGGTTATTTTCCAGAGCGAGGTTAACCTTGGTCTTGAGGGTTTCGGAAGTTTCGCCGTAGTACTGGCGACGCTCGCTGTGGCCGAGGATAACATAGTTAGCGCCGGTCGAGGCTACCATGGGAGCGGACACTTCGCCGGTGTAGGCACCTTTAAGGTGGTCAGCGCAGTTTTCAGCGCCCAGGCCGAGCTTGTTGGAATCGATAACGGCTGCAACCGATGCAAGGTGAGTGAACGGAACGCAGATAACAACGTCGCAGTTGGGTTTGCGGGTGCTGAGGGCTTCGTTAACGTCCTTAGCCAGGCCTACGCCTTCGGCAAGAGTGGTGTTCATTTTCCAGTTGCCGGCAACAATTTTCTTTCTCATGAATGGTTATGTTGAATTTAAAAAAGTTTAAACATGGATTTTTTCCGCTGCAAAGTTACTAAATAATTTGTGAATATAGAAATGAAATTCACAATTTGAGAAAAATATAAAACGATGAAAAAAATTTTGGATAGAATGAGGAAAATAGGTAACTTTGCAGCGTTGTTAGGCGCACGTGGCGTAATGGTAGCCGCGCCAGACTTAGGATCTGGTGTCGAAAGACGTGGGGGTTCGAGTCCCCCCGTGCGCACCCAACGTACTTACAATCAACAACTAACCCCTGTTACATCACTCATGAACACCCAGCTTCCACCTTTCAAGGTGTTTTCAGGTACCAAGTCGCGCTATATGGCCGAAGAAATCTGCAAAGACCTCGGCGTGCCCCTTGGCCAGATGAACATTCAGCATTTTGCCGACGGCGAATTTGAAGTTTCGTTTGAAGAATCAATTCGCGGCTGCGAGGTTTACCTGGTTCAATCAACTTTTCCGAACACCGACAACCTGATGGAGCTGCTCCTGATGATTGATGCCGCCAAGCGTGCTTCGGCCCGCAGCGTGGTTGCAGTGATTCCCTATTTCGGCTGGGCCCGCCAGGACCGCAAAGACAAACCGCGTGTTTCTATCGCCGCCAAACTGGTTGCCGACCTGCTGAGTGCTGCCGGTGTTACCCGCGTTATCACCATGGACCTTCACGCCGACCAGATTCAGGGCTTCTTTGATGTTCCGGTCGACCACCTGTATGCTTCGTCGGTATTCGTTCCTTATATCGAAAGCCTTAAGCTCAAGGATCTGGTTATTGCTTCGCCCGACGTTGGCGGTGCAAAACGCGCTAATTCCTATGCAAAGTATTTCAACGTTCCGCTGATTCTCTGCCACAAGCAGCGCGCCAAGGCCAACGTTGTTGAAAAAATGACCG
>CAZDVP010000104.1:0-6501 GCA_964508865.1 uncultured Bacteroides sp.
CAGCCAGACAATCCAAGCAGACATAGCGGTTATTTAATCTAAAAGTGCAACAAATGGTTTCGACAGCAAATTTACAAAATTTCCGCCAATTTCGCAAATTTTTCTGAGCCAAGTCGGACCTGTCCGACCTGTCGGATTTTTTAGTCGGTTTGGGCGAGGTGGTTGAAGCCTTGGGCGCGCAGGGGGATTTCTTCGCCGTTGCGTCCGATGAGGGCGCAGCCCTGGTCGTGGGGACTCATGTGGCCGATAACGCGGATGCCTTTGAGCTGCGAAACGGCGTCGTGGGCGGTCAGGGGCACGGTGAAGAGCAGTTCGTAGTCTTCGCCGCCGTTCATGGCTGCCATGACGAGGTTCATGTTGAGTTCTTCGGCCATAACGGCGGTCTGATAGTCGATGGGTATGCGGTCTTCGTAGACCCGGCAGCCGGTTTTGGAGGCTTTGCAGAGGTGGAGGAGCTCGGAGGAGAGACCGTCGCTGATGTCGATCATTGAGGTGGGCATGATTCCGGCCTCGGCGAGTTCGCGGACAATGTCTTTGCGGGCTTCGGGTTTGAGCTGGCGCTCAACGAGATATTCTTTGCCGGCAAAGTCGGGGGTGAAGTCTTTTTGGCCGGCGGAGGCTACTTTTTCGCGCTCGAGGAGCTGCAGGCCCATGTAGGCGGCGCCGAGGTCACCGCTGACGCAGATAAGGTCGGTGGGTTTGGCGCCGGAGCGGCGCACTACGGTGCCTTTCGGGGCATCGCCGATAATGGTGGCGGCAATGACCAGGCCGGAGCGGGAGGAGGTTGTGTCGCCGCCAACGAGATCGACGCCATAGATTTCGCAGGCGGTGCGCAGGCCGGCATAGAGGGCTTCGAGATGTTCAACGGTGAAGCGCTTGCTGACGCCGAGGCCCACAACGAGCT
Organism: uncultured Bacteroides sp.; assembly: GCA_964508865.1. GTDB lineage: Bacteria > Bacteroidota > Bacteroidia > Bacteroidales > Muribaculaceae > UBA3263. The sequence continues at coordinate 905 of CAZDVP010000104.1, forward strand.
GGCGCGGGGTGCCGTTCATGGCGTAGATGTCGCTGAAGTTGACAATGGCGCTTTTGTAGCCGAGGTGTTTGAGCGGGGTGTAGGTCAGGTCGAAGTGAACGCCCTCGAGGAGCATGTCGGTGCTGACGAGCACTTCGCGGTCGGGGCCGAAGTCGAGCACTGCGGCGTCGTCGCCCACGGCCGTGAGGGTTGAGTCGTTGACTTTGGGGAGGTTTTCGGTCAGGCGGTCAATGAGCCCGAATTCGCCGAGTGTGGAGATTTCGGTTTCCATGGCTGATCAGATGCGGGCAACGAGTTCGTTGACGAGTTTGAGCACTGTAGGCTGGGCCTTGAGGGCGGCTTTCTGCACTTCTTCGTGGGTGGGCACTTCGGTTATGTCTTTGCCGCCGAGGTCGGTTATGACGCTGATGCCGAACACTTTCATTCCGGCATGGTTGGCCACTATGACTTCGGGCACGGTTGACATGCCGACGGCATCGGCGCCGAGGGCATGGTAGGCACCATATTCGGCGGGGGTTTCGAATGTGGGACCGGTAACGCCGATATAAACGCCGTGCATCAGGCGCATCTGCTGTTCGTCGGCAATTTGGTCGGCCAGGGCAACGAGCTGTTTGCTATAGGCTTCGGTCATTGCGGGGAAGCGGGTTCCGAGTTCGTTGTAGTTTTTGCCGCGCAGGGGATGTTCGGGGAAGAAGTTGATATGGTCGGTGATAACCATTACGTCGCCAACGCGGAATTCCTTGTTCATGCCGCCGGAGGCGTTGCTGACAATGAGGGTTTCAACGCCCAGGGCTTTCATTACTCGCACAGGGAAGGTTACCTGCTTCATGTCGTAGCCTTCGTAGTAGTGGAAGCGGCCTTGCATTCCGACTACTCGTTTGCCGCCGAGGTTGCCGAGAATGAGGTTGCCGGAGTGGCCTTCGACGGTGCTGACGGGGAAGTTGGGGATTTCGCTATAGGGAATAACCTGCTTGTCCTGAATGAGCTCGCTGATGGGGCCGAGGCCGGTGCCCATGATGATTCCGAGCGTGGGCATTTCGCCCTGGAGGCGGCTTTTGAGGAAGGAGGCGGTTTCGTTGATTTTCTGTAGCATGGTTTCTATATTATATAATAAGGTTATGATTTCGGGAAATAAGAGGAGGGTGGTGGGGCCGGCTATTGCTGGCCGCCGCGGTTGAGCAGGGCAATGAGGTTCTCGGCAAAGTCGTGGCCGCCCTGCTGGCTGCCCGACACATTGGTGGGGATTATCTGCACGGCCACTGGCACGTAGAATATGCGGCGCCGCAGGCTCAGGGGTAGGCCGGGGAAGTCGCGCAGGCGCATGGCGTCTTTTTCGGTGGTGACGACGATGGCGCGTTTTGTGTCGGGGGCGCTTTTGAGTTTGGCGATTATGGCGGCTATGTCGTTGCGCTTGAAGTTATGGTGGTCGGAAAAAATCAGGCCGGTGATTTTAGCGTGCGATTTGCGGATGTGCTTAATAAAAGGCCTGGGATTGGCTATGCCGGCCACTATGACTATGGTGTCGCGGTCGGTCATGCCGGCCAGGTCGGGGCGCGCGGTGGTGTCGTCGGGGAAGAGAGGAGTGAGGTCGCCGTAGGTATATTTGCTGAAATAGAGTTGCTGCCAGGGGTAGAGGCCCATGTTTTTGGTGAAGATGCGGTAGTCGATCTGCTTCATCGTGTCGGGGCATTTGGTAACGATTACCATGTCGGCACGATTGAGGGCCACCGAGCCTTCGCGCAGGCGCCCGGCGGGCATCATTTCGTCTTCGAAAACGGGGTGGGAGTGTTCGGTCAGCACGATTGACACCGTTGGCTTTACGTAGCGGTGCTGAAAGGCGTCGTCGAGGATTATGAGGTTGAGCTGCGGGTCGATTTCTCGCATTTTGTCGATGCCTTTGCAGCGGTCTTCGCAAACGGCCACCATTACGCCCTTCGGGCCGAACTTGCGGTAGATCTGAAAGGGTTCGTCGCCAATCTGGCGGGCGGAGCTTTGGGGGGTTGCCAGGTGGAAGCCTTTGGTTTTGCGGTTGTAGCCGCGCGACAGGACTCCGATGCGATATTTTTTGTGGAGCAACTCAATGAGATACTCAACGTGGGGGGTCTTTCCGGTGCCGCCAACGGCAATGTTGCCGACAACGAGCACCGGAATGTCGAACTCGCGCTGCTCGAGAATGCCGCAGTCAAACATTTTGTTGCGCGTGGCCGTAATGGCCCCGTAGGCGAACGAAAGGGGTTTGAGCAGCAGCCCCTTGACCAGGGCGCGTGATGTCGAGTTATCTCCCATCGGGTTGCGGTTTATTCAATAACTATTTGTTCCATGCGGCATTGCACCCGCGGGGCCTCGGAGAGTTCCTTGAGGTATTTAAGGGCCTGCTGGGCTTTGATTTCCTTGGCAACGTCGGCATCCATTTCGAGGTCGTTGAGGGTCATCAGGGCTTCCCACCATTTGCTTTCGGCTTTGGGATATTCTTCAACGCGATAGCTTTTGAGGTCGAGGTCGGCGGCCATGCCGTAGATTGCGTCGCGCAGGGTGCCCATGCGGTCAACCAGGCCGTTGGAGAGCGCTTGCGAGCCGGCCCACACGCGGCCTTCGGCAATTGCTTTGATGGAGTCCTGGCTCATGTGGCGGCCCTGGGCGCAGCGCTTGGTGAAAAGGTCGTAGCCGCGCTCGATGTAGGCCTGCATTTTGGCGGTCTGCTCGGCAGTCATGGGGTTGAGCAGCGAAGGGAAGTTGCCGTTGCGGTTGGTCTGCACGGTCGAGGTGGTCACTCCAAGGTGGTTTTCAAGCAGGCCGTGGATTTCGGGAATCATACCGAAAATGCCGATAGAGCCGGTAATGGTTGTTGGCTGGGCGTAGATAACGTCGGCGCCGCAGCTGATATAGTAGCCGCCAGAGGCAGCAACATCGCCCATCGAAACATAGAAGGGCAGGTCGGTTTTGGCCTTGAACTGCTGCAGGGCTTCCCAAATCTGTTCGGAGGCAAAGGCGCTGCCGCCGGGCGAGTTGACGCGCAGAATCAGGCCGGCCAGGTCGTCGCTGTTGTCGGCCAGATCCTGGATTTCGGCAACCATTTTGTCGCCGATAATGCCCTCTTTGCCTTCGTCGCTGATTTCGCCAACGGCATAGAGAACGGCAATTGTCTTGTCTTTTTTCTTGGGGGTGGCAACGTCGGGCAGGTAGGAGAAGTCGGTGGGGTCGAATGCGGTGGCATATTCGCTGATGGTTAGCGTGTTGACGTCGTCGAACTTATCCTTACCGGCCAGTTTGGCAACTTGCTGTTCGGCTTCGTGGCGGTAGCCGAGGCTGCTGGCCAGGCCCATAGCTTTGAGTGAATCGGCGCTCATGGTGAAGGTGAAGTCGTCGGCCCAGGCGTTGACTGTCGAGGGTTCTACGCCTCGGTTTTTTGCCAGGTTACTCTTCATTGAGTCCCAAAGGGCGCCCATGAATGATTCCTGCTGCAGGCGCGAAGCCGGGCTCATTTCCTTGAGGAAGTAGGGCTCCACGGCGCTCTTGAATGTGCCCACTCGCAGAATCTGCATCTTTACTCCGAGCTTTTCGAGCAAGCCGGTGTAGAACATGGTTGTTGCGCTCAGGCCGTGAATGTCGATCGCGCCTATGGGGTTGAGCCAGATTTCGTTGGCACCGCTAACGGCGTAGTAGTCGCCCTGGCCGTAGCTGTCGCCGTAGGCCAGAATCCACTTGTCGGGCTGCGACTTGAAGTAGTTGAGGGCTTCCTGAAGGTCCTGAAGCGAAGCCACACCGCCGCTGACCCCGCCGCATTCGGCGTAGATGCCGCTGATGCGGGCGTCGTGGGCCGCGCGATAGATTGCGGCAACCGTTTCGCTCAGGTTCACGCCTTCAATAAAGTCGCCCTGAAGGGCTTCGCTGATTGAGGGCGAGGCCTTGCGCTCGTTGATGACTCCGGAGAGGTCGAGAACTATAACCGAGCCCTTTTTGACTTCGGCTGTGGCTACGGATTTCAGCCCTGTGCCGAGCGATGCCACGCTCACGGCAACGCCGGCAATGGCCAGTATGGCAATCAGCAGAAAAGTCAGCCAAATGGCTGCCATGGAGCCGAAAAACGAGAGGAAAAATTTCTTAATCATTTATGTGTGAGGTGTTAATGAAGTTAGCGTGAATGGTTTTGAGGGCCTCCTTGAGGTCATTGGCCGAAATCATGCAGGCAACTGTGCCAGCCGAAACCTGTTGCGGGGCCTGGGTGATGGGTATGCCCGCTTCGTTCAGCGCGTTGGCAATATCGGCGGGCAGTTGGCTGTTGCCTGCGCCGCGCACGATCAGGGCAATCGTGGCCTGGGGGTCGGAAATGGTGATTCCTCCGGCAATCGTTTCGCCCGCAAACTCCTCGGTCAGCAGCGCTTCGGCGCGGGCGGCGTCGCTTCCGCGCACTCCGCAGCGTTCCTTGCCGTCGGGTAGGAGAGTTTCGATGCCGTTGCGTGTCAGCAGGTTAATCATCCGCGAATATTGGCCGCTGTCGGCGCCGCGCAAGGTTATCAGCTGCGTGTCGGCAATGGAGCTGACGCCAAGCGGCAGGGCCGACGATGCGCTCTTGTCGGTGTCGCCGATGAGGGTGCCCGCTGCCGTCGGGTTGAAGGTGTTTTTGATTATAATCGGAATATTCTTGTGGAATACCGGGTAGATTGTTGGCGGATAAACAACCTTGGCGCCGAAGTTGCAGAGTTCCATGGCTTCGACGAAGCTCAGCGCGTCGATAACCGCGGCGTTGCCGACAATGCGCGGGTCGGCGGTCATGAAACCGTCAACGTCGGTCCATATTTCCAGAACCTTGGCGCCGAGCTCGGCGGCGAGAATCGCGGCCGTGTAGTCGCTGCCGCCGCGGCCCAGATTGGAAATGCGGCCGTCGCCGTCGCGGGCAATGAATCCGGGAACGATAATGACTTTTTCGGAGCGCAGGTCCGCAAACCGGTCGGCAATCAGCTTTGAGGTGAGTTCGGAGTCCAGAACGCTCTTGCCGAAGTGGCGGCGCGTGCGGATATAATCGAGCGAGTGGGCGAGTCGCGCGCCGGGAATCATGGAGGCCACGATGATGCACGACATGCGTTCGCCGTAGCTCACAACCAGGTCGCGGGTGCGTTCGGTGATTTCGCCCAAAAGGTTAATGGCTTTCAGAATTGTTTCCAATTCGTCGAGCAGCGCTTTGACGCCGCTCCATGCTCCGCCCAAGTAGCCGGTTGGCACAACTGCCTCACAGACACGCCGATGGCGTGCGCAAATCTCGGCATATATATCGGCATACGAGTCGCCTCCGGCGGCTGCGCTGTCGGCGGCCGCTATCAGGCGATCCGTAATTCCGCCCAGAGCCGACACCGTTACGATGCATTGCTCCGGCTGATTCTCAACTATAGCTCGCACGCTGCGCAGACTCTCGGGAGTGCCTACCGACGTGCCGCCAAATTTGAGTACTTTCATTCTTCTATTATAAATAATGTGACCGCAAACTTACGAAAAAATCCTGTGGTGCGCAAATTTTTTTGCGGGTGGGGAGGGTAGAGTGTTAAAGAGTGTTAAAGTTTTGAACAATTAAATTGGTGTAAGTGTTTGCGTGGCTGTGGGTT
>CAZDVP010000105.1:0-6460 GCA_964508865.1 uncultured Bacteroides sp.
CAAGAATGCCAATATGCGCAATTTATCTCCTTTCACCCCGCAAATATACAAAATAATTATATCCAAACCAACATCTGCTTCAGCGGAGAAATATTGATGCCGACAGACGCAAATTCATGTAACCCAAAATATTTGGAGAATTGGGGAGAAATGGTTATCTTTGTAACCGCATTTGAGTATGATGCGACGTTTTTTATGTTTAGGAGAATACCGCCTGTTACTAAGAATTTGCTGATAATCAACCTGATGATTTGGTTGATTATGACGATTATGCCGGCGTTTGGCGCTACGCTTGACCGCACGTGCGGCTTGTTTTATTTCTTATCGCCGAATTTCAAGCCCTGGCAACCCATAACATATATGTTTCTCCACGCTGGCCTGGAGCATGTGTTTTTCAACATGTTTGCCGTTTGGATGTTCGGCTCGGTTATCGAGCGGGTGTTTGGCTCTGCGCGCTATCTGCTTTTCTATATGACGGTTGGCGTTGGTGCCGCGCTGGTCCAGGAAGGAGTGTTTGCCGTTTGGCTCTCTCACCTTCACTCGCAGATTCCGAGCGAAGAAATGAGCCTTTCGGCTATTGCGCGCGAAGGCAATGACCTGCTTCGTCAGGGCCTGAACTGGATGAATCCGGTGCTGGCTAAAATCAACCTGATTCTGAACACTCCGACTGTCGGCGCTTCGGGCGCGGTTTATGGCGTGCTGCTGGCGTTTGCCATGATTTTCCCGAATATGCCTATGTATCTGTTCTTTATCCCGGTGCCCATCAAGGCAAAATGGCTGGTGTTGGGCTATGGAGTTATGGAGCTGTTTTTGGGTGTTACGGGTTCGCAGTCGGGAGTGGCCCACTTTGCCCACTTAGGTGGCATGCTTGTCGGCTGGGCACTGATTGTTTATTGGCGAAAGCGAGGCGAAATCAATAATGACCCGATTTATTAAAACAGCCACCGGCTCGCTGATTCTCGCAAACGTTGCGATGTTTGTTATCCTCACGGCAATATGCGCCGCCTGGGGCAACGGCGCGGCACAATGGCTGGTAATAGCTCCGGAATTCTGGCTACGCCCCTGGACACTACTTACTTATATGGTAACTGATTCAGGCGCGTTGAACACGCTTTTCAACTGCTTGTGGCTATGGCTCTTTGCGCGCCTGGCTCTGGAAATCGGTTCGCCGCGCCAACTGCTTCTGAGCTATTTGGGAGGCGGTCTTGGCGGCGCCGCGCTATTCATTGCCGGGGCCGCGGCGGGCTGGTGCCCCTACCCTCTGATGGGAGCCAGCGCCGCGGTTTTAGGAGTGATTACTTTCGCCGCAACGCGTGTGCCCTACATGCGTGTGAACCTCATGTTTTTCGGGCCAGTGAGCTTCAAATGGCTCGCAATAATCGCCGTTGGGCTGAGCCTGCTGGTGTTTGCCGGCGGCAACATTGGCGGAGGCCTGGCCCACATTGGCGGAGCGCTGGGCGGAATGGCCTACGCGCTGATTCTGCGCAAAGCCAACTCGCGCATCCGCCCCGTAAGGCGCGCGCGCCGCAAATCGCTCGACGAGCTGCTCGACAAGGTGCGCCGCTCGGGCTACTCATCGTTGAACGCCGACGAACGCCGGCAACTAATTGACTACAGCAAACAGCTATGAAGAAAGCTTTAGACATACTGCGAATGATTGCCCTGCCGATATGGGTCGGGCTGAATGTGCTTGTTGCCGGTCTGGCAGTTTTCAGCGGCTATGCCGGCTATGTTGACCACGAATTCATGCCGTTTGCCGGGGTGGTTGCAATGAGTTTTCCGCTCTGGTATATCCTTTCGGCCATATTTTTAGTCATTAACCTCTTTTTATGTCGCTGGCTTGCAATCGTTTCAGGGTTGACTCTACTCGTTGCCATGAAAGCGTTTCTGATTTACTGCCCGCTGAATTTTTCGAAACATGAGCTCACCGATCAAGAGCGCGAACGGTCGTTCAAAGTATTGAGCTATAACGTTTTGAGCTTCGTTGACGCCGAAGGCATGAATTCAACCGAGTTCAACCGCACTCTCCACACAATTTTGCAATCCGATGCCGACGTTTTGACCCTGCTGGAATATGCCACCCACGGCGCACCGGAGCTCTTTGCGCCCAAAGAGCAGGTCGATTCGTTCTACACGATGTATCCCTACCACGCAACCTGCAAGCGCGGCACTGCCCTGTTTTCCAAGCGCCCGATTCTCCACATCGTTCCGCCGAACAATGAGCCAAACAACGGCAGCGTTGAAATTTTCCGCACGTCGGTCAACGGCAACCGCCCGCTCAACATCATTGCCGTGCACCTTGAAAGTTTCGGCCTCAACGACAACGACAAGGAACTCTACCGCTCGCTGACCGACACCAAAATATTGAGCGAACCGGACAAAAAGGAAACTATTCATCGCGTGCGCCAGCAGTTGGTCAGAAAGCTGCTCTTCGCCTTCCAGCATCGCGCGTGGCAGGCCAAAATGCTGCGCAACTTCGTGGAGCAGATGGGCGGCGACATTATTATATGCGGCGACTTCAACGACGTTCCCGGCTGCCGCACGGTCAAGATTCTTGAAGAAATCGGGCTGCGCGATGCCTACGCCGAAACCGCATTAGGCCCGACAATCACGTTTAACGCCCCCTATTTTGCCTTCCGCATCGACCATGTTCTCTGGCGGGGAAACTTCCAGGCCGTCGACATCGAGCGCGGCAACGTGGCCTCAAGCGACCACTATCCGATGCTCACAACCTTCGTTTGGAACGACTAACGCGGCACAAACGACTGATAGGAGTTATCGGAGTAAAACACCATAATATTAACGATTGACTTAGAGCCATCGGCCGGAATAGTCACCACGGGCTCATCGCCGTCGGCAGCATCAGCAGTGCGGGCGGCGACTTCATTTTCAGGCTCATCGTCGTCGAAAATAAGCGGCTCGCGCATGTCCTGAGCGCCAAAAAGGCCGTCGGAAATATCAGTAGTGGCAGGAGCGGCAGCTGCAGCGGGCTTCGGCGCGGGCTGAACAGGCGCCGAGAATGCGCTATTTGCGCCCGTTTCCATCTGTCCTTCGCCAAAAAGCAACCACAAGACGCTTAGGCGCGGGTATGCGCCATGAATTTTAGCAATGACTGCATCGGAGATTTTTTTGTTTCGTCCGCTCAGAATTTGCGATAGGGTGGGACGAGGAATGCCGCAGGCGTCGGCGAACTGCGTGCTGCCGATTCCGTGGGCTTCCATGAAGGTGGTTAGGCGATTTACAATATCCATTTCGGTTTGCATTTGCTAATTTTCATGTTGCAAAGTTAAACATAAAAATTCAAACTTCCAAATTTATTTTTGCAAATTGCAAATTTGCTTTCAACTCAAGTTTGTTTGCATTTGCAATTTGCAATAACAAACCGGACCGGCATTGATTGCAAAATGCCTCGCACGGGTTAAATAGCTGCTTTAGCTATTATAGCTATTTTAGCTATTATCTGATAATTAGCTTCGATTTTTGCCTGATTTTTGCCTCAAATCATCGGAATTTGCATTTATTTTAATTAACCACTTTAATATTATTTAGCAATCAGCTGGTTTTTAGCAAATTATTTGATTTGCTAAAATAATTTAAAGCCTCTAAATTTCCATTCGCAACGGTGTTGCAGTTGAAAATCCAAAGGCTTTCGCTTTTTATATTTTTAGAGATATTTTGTTAATCTTCTTTCGTAAACACCGCCTAAATTTTGTAAATTTTACTTTTGCATTTGTTCTTTGAATTTTAACAATTCTAAAATTCAATTTTGCAACGCGGTGTTTCGTTTTCCAAACTTTTTTGTTTCGCATCCGTAAATCCGAGCCGGCTTAACGGGCCGTTGTCTATTTGCTCGAAAATTCCGATGCTTTGCAATGTTCGCTTCGAGGTTTGTAACCTCTTTATCTTTCAACGACTTTGACTTGCAAATTGTTCACGAAAACCTCATTTTTGCCCTCTGAGAATCGATTATTTATCATCCTCCCCTACCTCAGCCCTCATCCGCGCTATTCTCCGCCACAATAAATCGAGGCCTCGCGCGTTAATAAGGAGATGAAACTCAGAAACCAATTTTTACTCACCATACTCACCCTGCTCTGCGCCCTACCCCTGAGCGCCAAGGTCACGATCCACGGCAAGGTCACCCACGGCGACGGCGATGCCAACGAGCCGCTCGAATTCGTGTCGGTCGCCGTTAAGGGAACAGCTATTGGATGCTATAGCGGCCTGGACGGCACCTATTCCCTGTCGGCGCCCGATGCCGACACCATCTCGGTGGTTTTTCACTGCATCGGCTACCACGACGTGACCCGCCGGCTCATCGCCCCCACAGGCTCGGTTACGCTCAACGTTAAAATGCTCCCCTCGACCGAGCTCTCCGAAATCGAAGTCACCGAGTTCCGCAAGCAAACCGACGGAATGCAGCGAATCGATCACCAGGCCTACAAGCTCGCGGCCGATGCCAGCGGCGGCAACGTTGAGTCGCTGCTAACAACCATGGCCGGAGTTCACTCCTCGAACGAAATGAGTTCGCAATACTCAGTTCGCGGCGGCAGCTACGACGAAAACTCGGTCTACATCAACGGCGTTGAAATCTATCGCCCGCAGCTCATCAGCTCCGGCCAGCAGGAAGGCCTGTCGGTCATCAACCCCGCAATGGTCAAGGAGGTCAACTTTTCAACCGGCGGCTTCTCGGCCGAATATGGCGACCGCATGAGTTCCGTGCTCGACATCACCTATCGCCAACCCGAATCGTTCGAAGGCCAGATTGCCGCATCGCTCCAGGGAGCCTCGCTCGCAATTGGTCAGGGCACCAAACGTTTTTCGCAGCTCCACGGCGTTCGCTATAAGCGCAACAACACGCTGCTCTCCTCGCTCGAAACCCGCGGCGAATATAACCCAAACTATTTCGACTACCAGACCAACCTCAACTTCCGCATCAACCAGCAATGGAAAGTTTCGGTTCTCGGAAACATTGCCATCAATAACTACGAATTCAAGCCGCAGACCCGCGAAACCAACTTCGGCACCTCGACCGACGCCAAGCACTTTACCGTTTACTTCGACGGCCGCGAAAAAGACCGCTTCGAAACCTACTTCGGCGCCGCCATGGTCAACTTCCGCCCCAACCGCGCCAGTGATTTCACGATGCTTGCCTCGGGCTACTATACCAACGAACTCGTCAGCTACGACATTTCCGGCGAATACTGGCTCGACCAGGCCGGCGCCGGCGAAATCGGCGGCGAGCTCGGAGTGGGCCGCTACAAGGAGCACGCCCGCAACCGCCTGCGCGGCTCGGTGTTCACCCTGTCGCTGCGGGGCAACACCGGCATCGCCGACCATAACCTCAGCTACGGCCTGAGCTACAACATCGAAAAAATCCAGGACCGCCAGAAAGAATGGGAGCTGCGCGACTCGGCCGGCTACTCCCTGCCCTACGACCCCGATGCCGTGCGCGTGATTTTCAACCAGTCGTCGCGCAACGACGTTGCAACCTCGCGTCTGGCCCTGTTCGCCCAAGATTCCTGGCGAATGACCTCCGCCCTGGGCTACTGGACCATCAACTATGGCCTCCGCGCAAGCTACTGGAGCTTCAACCGCGAATTCCTCGTTTCGCCCCGCGCGTCGGTCGGCTTCGTGCCCGAAAAGCATTCCGGCTGGGCCTTCCGATTCGCAACCGGCCTTTACTATCAGTCGCCTTTCTACAAGGAATACCGCCAGCCGGTCGAAGACGCCGACGGCAACATTATTATCCGCCTCAACGACAACATCAAATCGCAGCGCTCGATCCAGTTCATTCTCGGCACCGACTATTCCTTTCGCTCGCTCAACCGCCCCTTCAAACTCTCGGCCGAGGCCTACTATAAGGCTCTTGGGCGACTCATCCCCTACGAAATCGATAACCTCAAGCTCAACTATGCCGGCGTTAACGGCGGCAACGGCTACGCCATGGGCCTCGACCTGAAGCTCTTCGGTCAGTTCGTGCCCGGCAGCGACTCGTGGATTTCTTTCTCGCTGATGAAAACCCAGGAAACGCTCAACGGCGTCAAGGTTCCCCGCCCCACCGACCAGCGCTACTCCGTGGCCCTCTACTTCACCGACTATTTTCCCCGCTTCCCCAAGCTGAAATTCTCGCTCCGCGGCATCTTTGCCGACGGCCTGCCGGTGACTCCGCCCCGCTCCACGCGCGACAAAGGCTACTTCCGCACTCCGCCCTACAAGCGTGTAGACATCGGCTTGAGCTACGCCCTGCTCTCTCCCCGCTCCGAGGGTCAGCAGCCGCGCTCCGACTTCTGGCGCCACTTCAAAAGCATCTGGCTCGGAGTTGACTGCTTCAACCTGCTCGACATTTCCAACGTCAGCTCCTACTACTGGGTAACCGACGTCAACGACATCCAATACGCCGTGCCCAACTACCTCACCCGCCGCCAGTTCAACGTCCGCCTGACCATCGACTTCTAAT
>CAZDVP010000106.1:0-6391 GCA_964508865.1 uncultured Bacteroides sp.
TGGGTCACTTCGCCTTCGAGAATGCTTTCGTAGCCGGTGTGGCGGAACAGGCGCACATACATCGAGCCGGACTGGTTGAGCATATATTCGAGCGACACGTCGGAAATCAAATTTTCGGCTATGTCGGATTCTTCGGTGTCGGTTGAGTAGTTGCCGCCAACAATGATTTTGAAGCGGTCGTTGAAGAGCGATTTGGAAACCTTGTAGCTATATTGGGTCGTTGTTGAGGTCTGGCCGTTGCGGGTGCGGTCGAACTGGTCGAAGCCGAAGCTAACGTCGACTCCCTTAATGGTGTTGGCGGCCCATTTGTTGAGTTGCGACGACAGGAAGCCATAGAGGGCGTTGCCCGAAAGGTTTGCCGTGGCGGAGGTTTCGCCGCTGGAGTAGAGGCCATAGAGCAGCAGGTTCATGGCCTTGTTGGCGCGCTGGGTGGGCGACATTGCCTGGAGCTCGTTCTGGAGCGAAATGTCGTCGTTGGTCGACAGGTCGAAGCTAACGTCGAGATGCTCGGGCGTGCCCTTGGCCATCAGGGTCACGTCGAAGTTGACCAGGCGGGAGTTCTCGCCGGGGCGCGTAACGTTGGCGCGCGTCTGGTCAACGGCCGAAATGTTGAGCGTCGGGTTCATGATGGGGCCGTTGAAGGCAACGTAGCTGCCCGGGGTGAAGTTAAAGGTCTTTTCGGAAATAACGGGCAGGGAGTAGCGGAAAAAGCCGCCGTCGATAACCAGTCGGCCGGTGAGTCGGCCGTCGGGCTGCGAGGGATTCATCGAGTAGTTGAGAATGCCCTGCGGACGGAGCTGGGCGCGGTTCTGGCCGTCGGTCGAGAGGTCGACGGTGAACTGCGACCCCTGGCGAATGTCGACCGCGGCATTGAGCACCATGGCCATTGACTGCTGCGCAACGGTGTCGGCCACTGCCATCTGGCCGGTGTCGGCGAAGTTAACGAACTTAACAACGTCGTTATCCTCCTGCAGGCCAACGGAGGCGGCCGTTGCTCCGGCCAGCTGATAGGTTAGGTTGGTGGCCGAAAGTATGGCGAGCTTGGCGTCGACGGTCAGGAAACTGAGCGTGCCGCGCACTTTGGCGTCGAGGTCGAGGAAGCCGCGGCCATAGAGGTTCACATGGCTTGCCTTTTTGGAGTCGAGGAACTGCATGTTGGCCGCCTGAAGCGAAAGGTTGATGCCGGGCGAAGCAAAGTTGCGCATGTCAACGACGCCCTTGACCTTCAGCGGATTGCTGTTGGCGCCGAAAATGGCGAAATCGTTGAACACAACCAGGTTTGAGTCAACGGCTATGGCCGTGGAATCGAAGCGGAAGGTGGTTCCCATCATTCCGACCTTGACAGCAGCCCGGCTGAAGCCTATGGAGCCGTTGGCAACGGGGTGGCTCAGAGTGCCGTCGACCTCCATGTAGCCGTTGAGGGCACCCGAGAGCTGCGCATAGTCGCGCGGCAGGAACGGGTTGGCCAGCGATAGCGGGAATTCGGTCAGCTGGGCCGTCAGGGTCAGCGGCGTGCGCATGGTGGTGTCGTTGAGCGCGCCGTTGAGCATCAGCGCGCGGCGGTCGTTGACGTTGAGGTTGGCGTTGGCCCAGATGGCGCCGCCGAAGTCGGTGTTCACATCCAGGTCGAGGCCGATGTTGCCAACGCGCTGGCGCCCGTAGGAAAGATTCTGAACGCCCAGAGTGCCGGTGCCGTTAACGGAGTGGGCGGTATATTGCACCGTCAGGTCGGCGTTCACATCGCCGGCAATCGGCGGCGCAAAGGGATTGATGTTCAGCCAGTCCTGAATGTGGATGTCGCTGACCTTGAGGTCAATGTTGTTAATGGAGTCGCCGGCGGCTGCCTCGGTCGACAGCAGCTGCAGGCGCGAGCCGGCGCCGCGGGCGTCGAGATTGGCGTCGAGGTGGAAAGTATAGGGATTGAACGCCAGGAAGTTGTCTTTGTTAATGGTCCATTGCTTGTAGGCAATGGTGGGCTCGACGGGGTCGAAATTAACCGTTGCCACCGAGTCGACCATCGAGGCGCGCAGACCCAGGCGATAGCCGGTAACGCCCTTGATGTTGCGCTGCTCAATGAAGAAATGACCGGAATTGCCTCTGACGCCGCCGCGCAGGCTAACGTGGGCAAACTCGTCGAGAGTGCCTGGACGGTTGTCGATGTCGGCATCGAGCAGCAGGGCCTTGCCGCGGCTGAGGAGCACCAGCGAAAGAGTGTCGATTCGCGTTGACTGGCCCGACGCAAAGCCGAGAACCTGGGCCCGGGCATGGAGAACGGAGTCGGTGCGGGCTTTGAGCTCCATGGTTTTAAACGATATTCCCGAAGGCTGCAGATAGGAGTTGATGGCATTGCCGGGCAGCGCGCTGAACGTCAGGTTCATTGGCGGCAGCAGGCCAATGAGCGAATCGGCCAGGAAGTCGCGCCGGTCAATCATTTCGGTTGCGGCGGCAGTTGCGCGCCCCAGGTCGGCGGTGAGGCCGGTCAGGGTTGTGTCGGCGCCGAACGCTGCGCTGAGGGTCTTGTTGCCTAAGGCAACGGCCACGCGGCGGCCGGCATCGGCAGTTAGCTGCAGCGAATCGAGATTCAGCCGCCGGGAGTTGAGCTTCAGTGCCGCATCGAGCAGAGTGGCCGAGGCGTTGATAGTGTCGAGATTGATGGCCGCAAAGCCCTCGGAGCGCAAACGCAGGCGGCCGCCCATAACCGAGTCGGTCAGCCCCAGGGCCTTGAGGTCGAGGTTGCGGATGTTGCCGCTCAGGTTCCAGCCAATGGTTTTCGGAGCGAGGTTGGCCTGCAGGTCCAGGTCGAGGTCGGCGGCGGGAACGGCCGACACTACCTGAGCCGCCAGATTGCCGTCGGCCAGCCGGGCGTGGGCCCGCAGGTCGGTAATCATTTCGTTGCGCATTTGAAGCGAGCGCACAACCGCAGTGGCATCCAGAGCTGCGCCGCGGCTGAGCGGATTGAACGAAACGCCCCTGGCCTCAACGTCGGCGCTGACCGCGCCTATGCCCAAATCGGGCATGAATGCGCCAACGGGGAAGGAATCAGCCTGCAGGTCAACGCTGTAGGCCGGCGCGGTGCCGCGCATGGCGCCATTGAGCGCCAGGCGTCCGGCGCCGGTGTGGGCAGTCAGTTGGGCGGAATAGTTCTTGCCATTAGCCGTTGCGTGGCCGCGCAAGGTCAGCGGCGGCAGGTTCACTCCGGCGGGAATGAGCGATTTCAGCGGCGCGGAATTCTGGAGGCGGCCGCTGATGTCGGCATCCAGAGCCAATGCGTCGGGGTCGGTGAGATTGCCTGCTGTACCGGAGCCTTTAACGTCGAATATGCCGGCCATGGCGGCGCCTATCGTGTCAATCCGCAGGTCGGCCATGGTGCCGGAGGCATAGGCGCGCAAACGCAGCGGCACATTGGCCGGCAGCGGAGCCAGCAGCGGGCGCAGCGCGGGCAGGGCGTCGGCCACAGCGTCGGTAAACACTTCGGCCTCCGCATCGAGCCGGAGCGGCGAATGGGCCGGATCGGAGCTCATGCCCATTTCGGCGCTGAGCCCCAGGCGTGTGCGGTCGTTGACCAGAAACCGGAAATCGCGGGCCAGCAGGGCGGAGTCGGTCATCTGAAACAAGCCGGCGGCAGCCAGCGACAAATCGGCCACGCTGCCGATTTTCAGCTCCTTGAGCGGAACGCTCATTGCCGCGCCCCGCATGGTAAATGAATCCACCCGCGCCGAGGCCTGCCGGAGAGTGAGCCAGCTCAGGTCGAGGCCGGCCATAGGCGTTGCGCCGCGGGTGCCATAGAGCGCCGAATCCAGCTCGAGAGTTAGCCGGTCGGCCATAATTTCAATAGTGTCGGCCACCAGCAGATTGCCGCCCGAAAGCAGCCCCGAGGCCAGGCGCGCGGCAATGGTGTCGTTGGTCAGGGCCATCGACATCGAGTAGTCAACGTTGCGCAGCGAAATCGGCCCGGAGGTTATGCGCAGCGGCGCCGTGGGGGTGGTGTCCTTGGGTGTGGAGGTGGTGTCGGGGCCCATGAGCAGACGCACACGCGCGCCGTTGAGGTCGGCATGGTCAACGTTGATTTCCGAAAAATTCAGGGTCAGCTGCGCCTGCGCGCCGATGCTGTCGACCTCAACGCTGATATAGAGCGAGTCGGCCCCGCCCATCTGATAGAATCCATTGCGGATTTCGGCATTCGAAACCTCCAGGTCGCCGCGCCAGATCGCCAGCGGATTGACGCTCACCTGCAGCCGGCGGGCCATAATCATCGTGTCGCCCCCGGCCTTGAGGTCGGTAACGACAGCATCGTCAACGCTCAGCCTCAGCGGCCAGCGCAAACGAATGTTTTCAGTTTCAATATGGAGTCCGCTCGACTGCTCAACGCTCGGCAGAACCCAAGTCGCAACCCGGTTCAGAACCCCGGGAATATAGAGCATACCAACGGCCAAGACCACTATCACAACGAGCGAAACAACCAGATAGCCAAACAGCCGCAGAGCCTTTTGCAACGCCCTGCGCACCGGTCTTTTCGGAGCCGCAGCTCCAGTGGCCTGTTCCTTCTCGTCCTCCATAAACAAATAGTGATTTTATCTCTTAACCGCCAAGGGCGCAAAAAAGTTTACTTGATGTTGGCTCTAATTGCGCTGCGGATGGCCTCGGCGGCGGGAGAGTCGGTTTTCAGAATGTTGAGCACCGCCGTCAGATAGCCGCGCTTGTCGCCCGAACCGGTCAGCGGCCCGACGTTGCTCTGGCCAACCATCGACTTCTGGTTATACACCCTCAGCACCGACGCATAGTCGCCCTGACGGATATAGGAATGAAACTCGCGGCAAAACTGCTCATATATTGCCCGCGGGTTAATCTCGTCGACCAGATCGGCCATGTGCTCCTCCAGCTTATTGATTGAACTGAAGCGCCCGTCAATGCGGTGCTCCATGGTGTGCTTGACGAAATGGCGCGTATGCTGCAACGCCTGCTGGCGCATTTCGCCGCCAAACATTGCGATCACCGCCTCCTTGACCTTGTGAAACACCCGCTCCGGGTCGCGCCGGTGGGCCGCCGCAACCGCCTTGACCACACCCTCGACCATTAGCAGATTCTCGATTTCGGCAACCTCCGGCACCATGATTTTCTTGCGCCGCAAATAAGCCACCTCCTGAACCGAACGCCGGTCGCGGTCAACTATGCCCATACTGTCGAGATGATGAAAACCCTCCAGCGAATTGAACACACGCGTCGACTCGATCACCCGGTCGCACGAACCCAAGGCCTTGACCGTATGGTTCGGAAAAATCAGCGGATAAAGCTTCGAATCAATCGAATGGGTATTATCCCCCTCGATGAACAACACCGGACGCCGCGCGCCCAGGATGGCCATATACATATCCTCGCGCAGCGGCGAATCCGCATCCAGAACCGAATAGTCGAAATGCTCCGCACCGGCGTCGCATCCCCTGACCCAAACCGTGGTCGCCCCGCTGCGCGTCGAAGCGAAATCCAAGTCGTGAGTCGTGTAAACAAACGTGCAGTCGGGCCGCAGAGCCTCAACCCGGTCCCACACCCGGCGCAAAGTCGACGGATGCAAAAACAACTCCGGACTCTCAATCGGAATCAGCGCACCCTGAGGAGCATACAACACGCCCCCGAAATAATAAAGCGCCAACTTCTCGCCCGGCGACAACTTGACCTGCGTGCGCGCCGACCCGTCGTCGACACTCGTGAACAGCAGCGCCCCGTCGGCCCGCAAAACCTCATTCTCCGGAAAAATCTCGCGCCACAAAGCCAGCACCCGGTCAATCTTCGTCAACGGCAAATCCCCCCGACGGCCCTCAACCTTATACGCCAGCAAAGCCTGAACCTCCTCGGCCATCATCAGCGCCAACAAACGCTCAGCCTCAGTTGCCGGAGCCGCATCAGCCGGCCCCGTCAGCGGCCAGCGCGCCATAGCCGACGCATAAAGCCCGTCGATCGAATCAGCCGGCGCATCATTCCGGAACGCACCATAAAGCGCCCTCAAAGGCGACAACCGAAAAACCGGCGCCTCGGCCTGCTCGGCCAGACGCATAGTGAAACGCGACTTACCGGCGCCATTCGCACCGATAATCAAAACCTGACGCGCATCGGCGGGCAACTGCTCCGCGGCGCCGTCAACTCGTGGAGGCAAAACAACTCTCATAACACCGCAAATTTACCCATTTCCACACAAAAAACCTACCTCCCGCAAGATTTTTTTCATTTTTTTTCTCAAAAATTTGCTCATTCAAAAAATTCTTGCGAACTTTGCACTGCAAATAAAAGCAAAGTGACTTGACTCCGTAGCTCAGTTGGTAGAGCAACTGACTCTTAATCAGTGGGTCGAGGGTTCGAGCCCCTCCGGGGTCACTAAGAGGTCTATCAGACCGCAGAA
>CAZDVP010000107.1:0-6367 GCA_964508865.1 uncultured Bacteroides sp.
CACCTGTCGGGCTTCCCGGCCTGGTTCATCTGGATGTTCATCCACCTGATTTCCATTCTGGGCATGCGCAACAAAATCAGCGTGCTCATCAACTGGATCTGGGCTTACTTCTCCTACCAGTCGTCGCTGCGCATTCTGATTCGCCCAGACAAATATCCGGTCAAGAACCGCTGGCGAGAAAAATAACCCCACCTTAAATCGAACGATAAATCCAATCTTATCAACAATATATGCTACTGTCAATGACCGGCTTCGGAAAATCCGTTGTGGAAATTCCGGGTAAGAAAATAACAATCGAAATCAAATCGTTGAACTCAAAGCAGTTCGACATGGCGGCACGCGTTCCGTCGGCCCTGCGTGAGCTGGAGCTGGAAATGAGGCGCCGCGTTGCCGCCCGACTCGAGCGCGGCAAAATCGACCTGGTCTGCACCATTGAAAACATAGGCAGCGCCGTGCTCTCCACGACCATCAACATCGATGCAGCCAAGGCCTATAAAACTCAAATCGAGCAAATGGCCAAAGAGCTCGGCCTGAAAGAGCCGGCCGACTGGTATGCCGTTCTGATGCGTATGCCCGACGTTGTCGGTTCCGACACGCGCTCGGAGCTCGCTCCAGAGGAAACCGCAGCTATCTATAAGGCTTTGGAGCAGGCAATCGACGGCCTGATGGCCCACCGCCGCTCCGAGGGCGAAAAGCTCGAGGATTTCTTTGCAACACGCCTGCGCGCAATAACCGAAATGCTCGGCGAGGTTCCCCGCTGGGAAAAGGAAAGGGTTGAACGCATCCACCAGCGCATGGAGGAGGCTCTGACCAAAATTTCGCAGGAGCAGATCGACCGCGGCCGACTGGAGCAGGAAATGATTTACTATATCGAAAAACTCGACGTTAACGAAGAGCGCCAGCGCCTGGGCCAGCATCTGGTCTATTTTGCCGAAACCATGGCGGTGCCCGCTCCCGGTCAGGGCAAAAAGCTCGGGTTCATAGCTCAGGAAATGGGCCGCGAAATCAACACTCTCGGCTCCAAGAGCAACCATGCCGAAATGCAGAAGCTGGTTGTCAGGATGAAAGACGAGCTCGAACAAATCAAGGAGCAGGTGCTCAACGTTATGTAAGTCAGCTATGAACGGCAAAGTAATAATATTGAGCGCTCCCAGCGGAAGCGGCAAGTCAACGATTATAAACGCCCTGATGAGCAGCGGCGAAATCAATTTGCAATTCTCGGTTTCGGCAACCAACCGTGCCCCGCGCGGCAGCGAGGTCGATGGCAAGGACTATCATTTCCTTTCAGACGCGGAATTCCGCTCGGCAATCGACCGCGACGCCTTTCTGGAATATGAAGAAGTTTATCCGGGCCGGTTCTACGGCACTCTGAAATCGGAGGTTGACCGCATCGGCGCCGAGGGCTCAAACGTTGTTATGGACATTGACGTTAACGGTGCCCTGCGCGTCAAAGATAAGCTCAACGACCGCGCGCTGAGCATTTTCATTCAGCCGCCGAGCATCGACGAACTGCGCCGCCGCCTGGAAAGCCGCGCAACCGACTCGCCCGAGAGCATCGACGCACGCATTGACCGCGCCAAATATGAACTCGACCAGGCTCCGCGCTTCGACGTGTGTATCGTCAACGACAATCTCGACGAAGCAGTTGCCAGGGCACGAAACGTAATTCTCGAATTTCTCAGTAAATGAGCAGCCGGCGTATAGGCATTTTCGGAGGAACCTTTAACCCGATTCACCGGGGCCACATGGCCTTGGCTCAGGAGCTTGTTGCCCGCGGAGTGGTTGACCAAGTGTGGCTGACCCTTTCGCCGGCAAACCCGCTCAAAGCCGACCGTCCGGGCGCCGGCGATGCCGACCGGTGTGAAATGCTCAGGGCTGCATGCGCAGGAATCGAGGGAGTGGAACCCTGCCTCATTGAATTTGACCTGCCCCGCCCATCCTACACGCTTTCAACCCTGCAGGCCTTGAGCCGCAAACATCCCGACTGCAGCTTCAGGCTGATTATCGGAGCCGACAACTGGCTGATTTTCGACCGGTGGCACAAGCCGGAAGAAATCATTGAAAAATTCGGCGTTATAATCTACCCCCGGCCCGGCAGCACTATTTCAGGCCCGCTACCCGCGAATGTGGCCTACCTGGCCAACCTGCCCGAGCTGAACATCTCGTCAACAAACATACGCAATAATCTACCCGAAAGCCTCAACCTCGTTCCGGAGGGTGTGGCTGAACTTATTGAACAAAAAAATCTATATGCAACAAACTGACAGTAAGTTGTCGAACAACGCGCTGAGCGTCATGGCGCTCGCCAGCGAATATTGCCGGGCAATGGAATTGGCCGCTTCGACCGAACCGGCCGACTTCGTCAAAAAAATGGTCAGATTGCTCCCCCGCATCTACATGGCGGTTACCGACCTGCCCGAATCTCCCTTCGAACTGCCCGACTATGGCTTCGGAGTTGCCCACCTCGAGGAGGCCTACTATAACCAGGTGCGCCAGGCAGTTGCCCAATCGCTCGGCGAGCACGATGCCTATCTGGAAACGTTCCACCAGGATATGCAATATTCCGACACTCCGATAATCGCCACTGTGTCCGAAGGTCTGGCCGATATTTTTCAGGTGCTCTATAATTTCGTTGAAGATGTGCGCTCGGCCGACTTCGACGTTATCAACGAACACCTCGGCGAACTGCGCTCAACCTTTGGCGAGTATTGGAGCCAGACGCTCTGCAACGTCATGCGCCCGCTCAACGAGCTCTATCAGTCCAAAGCCCTGAGCGACGGCGCCGACGACCCCGACTCCTTAAACGACGAAATGCCATTTGTTTGATTCATTATGCTTAAACGCGCAATTTTCGGTGCCATTTATGTGGCCGTTATAGTGGCCGGCATTCTCTGCGGGCCGTTTGCCCTGCTGCTGCTTTTGCTGCTGCTCTCAACCTTAGCAGTCAATGAGTTCCTGACCATGACCGCTCCCAAGCCGGCCGATTCCACCGGCGCCACCATTTCCCTGCTCGAGCGCTCGCTCGACTGCGTCGGCGCCGCTGTCATGGTCGTTACTATCTGGACCGACACCCTGTTTCTGCCGGGCATAGTAACATATATTCTCTATCTTGTTCTGCGCCTTAGCGCTCAGCTATGGGTTGTGAATCAGAACGCGCTCGAATCGCTCGGCGCGTCGTTTATGTCGCAACTCTATGTAGCTCTGCCCATTGCACTGATGAATATCGTTTACCACTTCAGCCCCCACCTGCTGTTGCTGCTGTTCATTCTGGTTTGGGTTAACGACACGTTCGCCTATCTGGTCGGCTGCAACTTTGGCAAACATCGCCTCTGGGAACGCATCTCGCCCAAAAAGAGCTGGGAAGGCTTTTGGGGCGGACTGGTGGCCACAGTTATCGTGTCGGCCCTGTGCGGACTGTTTGCCGATAGCTACTTCGGAGGCTATGCGATGTGGGAAATGGCGCTTATCGGTCTGATAGTCAGCGTTGCCGGCACTATTGGCGACCTGATTGAATCGCTGCTGAAGCGCACCGTAGGAGTCAAGGACTCGTCGCACCTCATTCCTGGCCACGGCGGCATTCTTGACCGCATCGACTCGATTCTGCTGGTAATCCCAACGGTTCTGATTGCAATTTTCTTTCTGACCTACTATGCTGTTTGACTTTTTTTTCAAACCCCGACAGCAACAGAAGCTACCCTTCGTAACCGATATGCACAGCCATATCGTTCCCGGGGTCGACGACGGTTCGCCTAACATCGAAGCATCGGTTGAACTGCTAAACCACATGAGCCAATGGGGATTGCAGCGGATATTCACCTCGCCCCACTCCACCGAAGATAACTTCGAAAACACCCCGCAGTCGCTTGAAGCACCGTTCGGCGAGCTCTGCCGCGCTGCGAGCGATATTCCCGTAACCCTCGACTATCACTTGGAGTATCGCATCGACGACTTCTTTCTGTCGCAGCTCGAAGCCGGCAACATACGCACTCTTCCCGACAATTTCCTGCTCATCGAAAACAGCTTTTCCCACGAGCCATGGGGGCTGGAAAGCATTGTTTTCGAGCTGATGAATAAAGACTACAAACCGGTGTTGGCCCACCCCGAGCGCTATAGCTACTACGCCAAGCGCCACCGCAACCGCTACGCTGAACTGCGCAACCTCGGCCTCTATTTTCAGGTAAACCTGCTGTCGCTGGCCGGTCACTACGGCAAAACGCAACGCGAAGCCGCCCTCTATCTGCTCGAGAACCGCATGGTGCAGTTTGTCGGCACCGACCTCCACCGCCCAAGCCAGCTCCCGACAATTGAAAACTACCTGTCGTCGAGAAACTTTCTCAGCGACCTCAAACTCTTTTCCAATCTCCACAATGACGCGCTCTAAAACCCTCATGGCTGCGCTGGCGCTCGGCCTGGGAGCCTCAGCCGCCGACTTCGACATGAATTTCGCGGCCACCCTCCAGGCCAACGGCGGCCCCCACGAATTCGCTCCTTACTATATCGCCTCGCTGCGCCATGGCAACCTCACCTCCGCCACCGGCGCCCACCTCGGCCTAAAGGCCTGGCGACCCATCGACCTCTCCAAGCGGTTTAGCTACTCGTTTGGCGTCGAGGCATGGGCTTCGGCAGCCAACAGCGTTGACTATCAGCGCTTCGACTCCCAAAATCAACAGTGGATAACCCACTCCGAGCGCCCCGCGCCGGTGATTCTCCAGCAGCTCTGGGGCGAAGTCAAATTCCGCGGAGTGTTTCTCTACGCCGGCCTGCGCGATTTTCGCTCGTCGCTGCTCAATCAGCGCCTGAGCTCGGGCGACCTCATTGAAAGCGGCAACTCACGCAACATTCCCCAGGCACGCATCGGCTTCATCGACTTCCAGAACATTCCCTTTACCAACGGCTGGGTGCAGATTCAGGGCGAAGTGGCCTACGCCAAGTCAACCGACTCCGACTGGGTTAAAAACCACTTCAACTACTATAACAACCATATCAACCTGGGCTGGTGGTATAACTACAAACGCTGCTACTTCCGGACCAAACCCTCCCAGCCTTTTTCAATAACCATAGGCCTGCAAGCAGCGGCGCAGTTCAATGGCGACGTGTATTGGTATAACCGTCAAGGCGTTAACCACAAAACCATAATCAAACCCTTCAAACTCCGTTCGCTCCTCGATGTGGCCCTGATGAAAAACGACATCAACTACTATGAGGGCAACCACCTGGGCGCCTGGGACTTTCAGGCCCGCTATCGCTTCCATAACAACAGCGAACTCAAAGCCTACTTCAGCTGGCTCTGGGAAGACGGCTCCGGCATCGGCAAAATGACCGGCATGGACGGCCTTTGGGGTCTGGAATGGAAAGCAGCCAACTCCGAATCGGCCCTGAGCGGAGCAGTGCTCGAAGCCATAACCTTCATGAACCAGGGCGGCCCGATACACTACACCCCCTCCGACTACGACCAAACGACCCTCGACGGCCACAAGGCCCAGGGCAACGACAACTACTATAACAACCAGGAAACCAACGGCTATGCGCTCTACGGCATGGCAATTGGCTCGCCCATGTTCATCTCGCCCATCTATAACACCAACGGCGCGGTTACCCGCTTCACCAACAATCGCTTCTGGGGTATCCACGGCGCCGTTGAAGGCCGGCTCTACCCCCGCGTGCGCTACCGCGCAATGGCCTCATTCCGCCGCTTCTTCGGCTCGATGCAGATTCCCGCAATCAACCCCACCTACGACGTTTCAGCCTTCTTTGAAACCGAATGGCTGGTGAGCCAAGTGCCCGGACTCAAACTCGCCGCACAAATCGGCCTGGACTACGGCGACTCCCCCTATGGCAAAACCTTCGGCGCACTGCTCAGCGCAACCTACTCCTTCAACGTTAACTTCGCAAAAAAACAATTCACCCCATGCGTGCTCTAAGCATTAAACTCCTGCTGCTCTGCGCCCTGTGCCTGTCGTCGTGTATGCAACACAACGGCGACATCGGCGACTGGTTCGGAACCTGGCACCTCCAAACCATAACCATCGACGGCAACGAAGACACCGCCTACCAGGGCAACTATTTCTTTCAGTTCCAGACCGACAAAGTGCGCCTTTCCGAAGTCGCCACAAACTACCCCGAACTCCTCGACGAATGCTTCGGCCGCTGGAAGCAAGACGACAACACCCTCACCCTCGACTTCTCCTACACCTCCAACTCCGGCGACTACTGGACCCCCTGGCCCGGCACCCACCTCCAAAAAGGCATCAACCACCTCCAAATCCTCACCCTAACCTCCAAAACCCTCATTCTCACCCTCCACACCCCAACCGACCCCTCCCAAACCATCACCTACACCCTCACCAAATCCTAATGCCCCATACAG
>CAZDVP010000108.1:0-6350 GCA_964508865.1 uncultured Bacteroides sp.
CCCTCGACGTTGCAGGCGAAAACGCAGCAATCTGGCTCAACACCGGCGACATGAAGAACACCGGCTGGGAAGTGACCGTTGCCTACCGCAGCCCGCAATACGGCGACTTCAACTGGAACGCATCGGTTAACCTGTCGCAATACAAAAACAAGCTCGTTACCCTCAACTCGCGCCAGAAATTCATTGGCGGCGACCAGCGTCTGATTCCCGGCCAGCCGATGGGCGTTTACTACGGCTACGTTTGCGACGACATTTTCCAGAACAATGAAGAAGTTGCCAACCATGCAGCCCAGCCCGGCGCAGCACCCGGCCGACTGATTTACCGCGACCTCGACGGCAACGGCGTTATCGACGACAACGACCGCTGCATCATCGGCGACCCGAATCCCGACCTGTCGATGGGCATCAACCTCGGCTTCAAATACAAGGCTTTCGCGCTCGATATGTTCTTTGCCGGCGACTTCGGCTTCGACATTCAGAACCACATGAAACGCCAGCTGCTGTCGATGAACTACGGCAATATCTCAACCAACCGCGGGGCCGACATTCTCAACGCCTGGACCCCCACCAACACCGGCAGCGATATTCCCGCCCTGTCGCTCACCGACGACAACAACGAGTCGCGCTTTTCGAGCTACTACGTTGAAAACGGCTCTTACATGAAAATGAAATACCTGAAACTCTCCTACACCCTGCCCAAGCATATAATCAAAAAGATTGGCGCAAGCAACATGGACGTTTACGGCCAGGTTGAGAACGTGTTCACAATGACCAAATATACCGGCCTCGACCCCGAAATCCTGCCCGGCGAATATGGTGCGCACATCGACAACGGCGCTTATCCCCGCCCCCGCACCTACACTCTTGGCCTAAACATTCAATTCTAAACCGACCGTTAGCAATTTTCGAAAATGAAAAACATTAAAAATATCATAAAGAACGCAGTGTGCGCAACGGCGCTGGCCTCCATGGCCCTGGCCTCTACCTCCTGCAACGATATGCTCACAACCATTCCGCAGGGCGTCATAACCGACGAACAGATTGGCGAAGACGAGGCCTTAGACCTGATGACCTCGGCCTACGCATCGCTGCTCTGCCACTTCTTCGGCAACAATGAATCGTTTGCCGGCCCGATTACCAACTGGGTGTTCGACGTCCGCTCCGACGATGCCCTCAAAGGTGGCGACGGCGTGACGATGGAAGGCTACATTCATCAGCTCGAAGTCGGCAACGTTCAGAGCGACAACGACATCATAGCCTTTAAATGGCGCAATAACTTCTACTCGGTCAGCCGCTGCAACGCCGCAATCCGCGGCATCCTCGCCTCGGGCAGCATCGACGCCGACACCAAGGCCTCCTATGTTGCCGAAATGAAAACCTTGCGCGCCTATTTCTACTTCGACCTGCTGCGCATCTACAAGGCATTCCCCTATTTCGACGAAACCGTTACCAACCCCAGCGACTGCCGTGCCGACCAGTACACCCGCGACCAGATTGCCGGTTTCATCAAAGCCGACCTGCGCAACAGCTACGAAAAGCTCCCCGCAAATCAGGAACTACCCGGCCGCTTCAACAAGTATGTTGCCGCCGCATTGCTCGCCCGCGTGGCCCTCTTTACCTCCGACTGGGCCGAAGCCGAGGAATATGCCGGCTATGTTATCGACAGCAAGAAATACGAGCTCTATCCCAACTTCCTGGATATGTCGAAGCCTGAGTTCAACAACCAGTACGAATCGGTGCTCGCAATTCAGTTCTCGTCGGCCAACTCGCCCGACCAGTTCAACTATTCGAACTGCCTGAACTGCACCTGGTCGGAAGATAATCTCTACGGCAACGGCGACGACTTCTATCTGGCCTCGCAGAATCTGGTCAACGCATTCCGCACCGACGCCAACGGCCTGCCGCTGCTCGACGGTTCTTTCAACGACGAAAACGTTGACAAGGCCGACTATGCCGGCAACGTTGACCCGCGCCTGGACTTCACCTTGGGCCGCATCGGCATGCCCTGGCGCTCCCACACCTACAACGAAAAATGGTGTCGCAACCTGGAACTCTACGGCCAGTACTCCGGCAAAAAGGCCTACCCCGCTCCCGAATCGCCGTTCGTCAAGCCCGGCATCGTGCCCTGGGGCGCATCATCGCTCAACTTCATCCTTATCCGCTATGCCGACGTTATGCTGATGAAAGCCGAAGCACTCATTGAGCAGAACAAAGACCTCGACGAAGCCCGCATGCTCATCAACGACATCCGACTGCGCGCATCCCGCTCGGTCGACCCCGGCTACCAGCCGGTCGACTGCAACCCGATGCTGGCAAACTATGCGGTTGCAGGCTACACCGCCGCCAACTGGAATCAGGACTATGCACGCAAGGCAGTGCGCATGGAGCGCCGCCTGGAGCTGGCCATGGAAGGCCTGCGCTGGTTCGACCTCGTGCGCTGGGGCATCGCGGTTGAAACGATGAATAACTACTATGCCTCCGAAGGCCGCATCCGCACCTACTACGAAGGCGCCGACCTGACCGAAAGCGAAATCTTCCTGCCCATTCCCGTTAATCAGGTCGACAATGCCGGCGATTTATATAAATAACCCACTCACCTCAACATTCCATTGAAAAATGAAAACAATTCGCACATATAGCCTCGCCCTGCTGGCACTGATAGTTTGCGGCATTCTGGGCTCCTGCTCCCAGTTCGAGCCCACCGGCCTGCCCGAGGTTCCCGCCCTCGAAACCGTTTCGAACCTGACCGCAAAAACAAGCGGCCGCAAAATCATGCTCTCGTGGACCCTCCCCGCCGAAGGCGAAATAACCGGTGTTAAGATTCTGCTCAACGGCAACAACAACGCTGCCATCGAGCTCGCCGGCCGCCCAACGGAATACACCGTCAAAGGCCTTTCGCTCGGCCAGGATTATCTCTGCACAGTCAAGGTTCTCTATAACGGCGGCTACGTTTCGGAAGGCGTATCGGCCACAGCCAAGATGCCCGACAAAATCGAAGGCGTTAAAATGGCCTACCTCATGACCGCCCCCGACATTGCCTCGCTGCCCGACGACGACGAACGCGCCGCAGCAACCTGGTTTGCCGCGCAGCCCGATGCCGAGTTCATCCGCCCGGAGCAAATCGCATCGCTCGACGCCGACTTCTATCCGGTGATCTGGATTGAAATCGACCGCATCGGCCAGGAATACGGCTGGGACAAGCTCCCCGGCGGACTCGCCGACCAGGCAACAATCGATGCCCTCAAGGAATACTCAGCCAACGGCGGCAGCCTCTACCTGGCCAACATGGCAACGCAGCTGACCGCTCCGCTCGGCTTCGTGCCCGACAACATGGCTCCCTCCATTTTCGGCAATGGCGAAGGTGGCAGCGGCGACGACGTCTGGGTTATCAACCCCTACCTGGGCTGGGATTTCCGCAACGGCTCCGACCAGGGCTTCTATGACCGCACCGCCCACGAAATTTTCAAAGGTCTCACCCTCGAAGACCCCAACAACTATGGCTACGACAACCTGCCGCTGATTGGCCCCGGCCAGCGCGAGGACCACAACTGCATGTGGGACTGCAACATCTACGGCAAAGGCAATCAGCCCGACGTTATCAAAAACTTCGAGGTTACGACCAACTCGCTGGTTCTGGCAACCTGGGGCCACGTTCGCGACCACTGCGTAGCCGGCCTGGTGGAATTCTATGCCAACGCCAACCATGGCCGCTGCATAGCCAACGGCTTCGCCGCCTATGAGTGGAACCAGAACTCGGGCACCAACCCCTATCAGCACAACGTTGAGCAGCTCACCGCCAACATCCTCAATTACCTGAAATAACCTTTCAACCGATGAAACCGAAGTCGTTCCTGAAGTCAGCGTCCGTTTTGCTGTCGGCCTTGTCCGGTTCTCTTATGAGCCAGGCACGCGAAGTGGCCCGGTTCACTATGGAGAATTCCGCCAACAGAATAACCGAATCCGTTTCCGGCACAAAATATGCCGTTCAGGGCGTCCGGGATGCAGAGAGTATTCCCGGCGCCCAAGGGGCGGCCCTGCGCTTCGACGGGTATTCAACCTTCGTTGATGCCACGGTCGGCGACATTATTCCCGCCGGTTCAAAAAAAATGACCGCCTCGGTCTGGCTGGCTGTTGAAACCTACCCCATAGTGGAAATCGACGTGAACACCCCCGAGCAGGTGGCCATAGCCACGTGCCTGAACGAGAGCGCACGGAGCGGCTTCGGATTCTTCATCGGATTTGACGGCAAATATTCGTTCAAATCCTTTATTGGCGGCTGGCCGCTGGAACTGAAGGTTGACACTCCCCTTCCCCGCTATGAATGGGTGAACCTCACCGCCGTTATCGACGCCGAGGCCCGCACCGCAACTCTCTATAACAACGGCATCGCAGTTGCCACCTCCAAAGCTAACGGCGACGTTGCCGTTACGCAATCCGCCATGCGGATAGGCCGCAGCTTCAACGAGCGCTATAGCGGCCCGTTTTGCCTAACCTCGTTCAACGGTCTGATTGACGATATCGCCGTTTGGGACGAAGTGCTTTCCGCCGAAACCATTGCCTCCTGGAAAGCCGAAAACAATGCCGACCTCAGCATTCCCGCCGAGCGTTTTGCCGACGACCCGATGCGCCCTGTGTTCCACGCAATGCCGGCCGCCAACTGGGCCAACGAAACCCACGGCATGACCTACTCCAATGGCCGCTACCACCTGTTTTTCCAGAAGAATGCCAACGGCCCCTACATGTCGCGTCTGCACTGGGGCCACCTTTCGAGCGCTGACCTCTGCAACTGGACCGAGGAGCCGATTGCCCTTGCTCCGGAAACAGCCTGGGATATCAAGGGTTGCTGGTCGGGCTGCGTGTTTTCCGACAGCGAACTGACCGGTGGCCGCCCGTCGATAATCTACACCGGCGTTGACTACGCCAAAGCGGTTATCGCTCAGGCCAATCCGGTCGACGACGATCTGCTGGAGTGGCAAAAGGCCCCGGCACCCATAATCAACGGTCGCCCCGGCGGACTTTCGGATGACTTCCGCGACCCCTATTTTTTCCGCTCCGACAATGGTGCCTACATCATTGTCGGGTCGAGCAAAGGAGGCGTCGGAACCACCACCCTCCACTCCTATAATCCCTCGACCAAGAGCTGGAGCAACGACGGCCGCACCTTTTTCAGCGGCTCCAACGCTCAGAGCTGCGGAACCTTCTGGGAAATGCCCAACGTTACCCGCATTGGCGATAAGTGGCTTTTCACCGCAACGCCGCAAAACACCTCGAAAGGCGTTGCCTCGCTCTACTGGACCGGCTCAATCAATGCCGACGGCACTTTCGCGCCCGACAAGACCGCGCCGGCCAACGTTGAACTCCCCGGCTTTGCCCGCGACGGCTACGGCCTGCTGTCGCCCACCGTTTATCAACACGGCGACGCGACGATTGCCCTCGGAATAGTGCCCGACAAACTCCCCTCGCAGGATAACTACAACTTAGGCTACGCCCACGTTTTTTCGCTGCCTCGCCAGTGGAGCCTCGACGGCAACGGCAACCTGATTCAGCAGCCTTATGCCGGTCTGGCAGCCCTGCGCTCCGACCGTGCCTTCTCTAAATCCGACTTCCGGCTCAATGGCTCGCTCGACCTCAATCCGGTTGGCGGCAGAGCCGTTGAACTCAAAGGCGAATTCACCGTAACCGCCGGCAAGTGCGGCTTCGAGCTGCTCAACAACGGCAGCTCGGCCCTGAAGGTCTACTACGACGGCGCAACGAATGAGCTCGTTGTTGACGCCCGCGGGGTCGAGCGCCTGACCAACGATGCCGGCACGTTCGACGGCCTATACCACAGCCAGCTCCCGCGCCAGCTCGCCAAAGGCGAAACCGTTAAACTCAACGTTTTCTTCGACCACTCGATTTTAGACATTTTCGTCAACGACACCTGGGCCTCGTCGGTGCGCGTTTTTGCCAAGGCCCGCCAGGTTGAAAACGCATGCGCGTTTGCCGACGTTCCCACTCAGGTTCGCACCCTCAGCGCCTGGAATCTCGAGCCGACCAACGGCAACTCCGGGCTTTTCGCTCCGGTCGACGAAACCGGCTGTTTTGACCTCAGCGCCAATTCGGGCACCCTGAGCTACTCCAACATTTCCGCTCCGGCGCTGCTGTCGGTCTATAACCTCATGGGCAACAAAATGCTCGAACAACGAATTGAAACCGCCTGCGGCTCGATCGACACCACCCTGACCGGGCTCCACATCGTTGCAGTCATCTCTGCCGCAGGCTCAACCACAACAAAGAAACTAATTTTTTGATACGCATAGATATACCAAATAGGTAAAAAGATTGATGATTGATTTAGGTAAGCCCTCGCG
>CAZDVP010000109.1:0-6098 GCA_964508865.1 uncultured Bacteroides sp.
ACACCGACCCGATGAAGAGCAAACAGCTTGAAAAGGGTATTCAGCAATTGATGGACGAGGGTGTGGCCCAGATGTTTACAAACCAGTTCAACGGACGCAAAATTATCGGCACCGTGGGCCAGCTGCAGTTTGAGGTAATTCAATACCGCCTATTGCATGAATATGGCGCTCAATGCCGCTGGGAACCGATTTCGCTCTACAAAGCCTGCTGGATAGAGAGCGATAACCCCGAGGCTCTGGCCGCATTCAAGAAGCGCAAACACCAGTTCATGGCCACCGACCGCGAAGGGCGCGATGTTTTTCTGGCCGACAGCAACTACGTTCTGACTATGGCCCGCCAGGATTTCCCTGAAATCAAGTTCCATTTCTCATCAGAATTCTAATGAAACACATTGCCCTCAGTCTATTTATGGCATGCTCGCTAAGCGTGGCGGCCGACACTTATACGTTCGACTTTAATCATCCGACTTCGCTTAACCCCTCGGTCGCAGAGCCGGCGCAGAAAGGCTTCGTGTTGGTCAACGGCCGCTCATTCACTACCGGGCCGGTTGAGGTGAACTTCGTTGATGCGGAATATGGCAACACCCACGCCCGCATCTTCCACTCATATGACGCCGGCATAGACCTTCGCATCTACGACGGCGACGCAATGACTGTTAAGGTGCCCGACAACATGATTTTGAAAGAGATTACCTTCACCATGTCGCTCAGCGGCAATGCCACTGGCACCAATGACATCAATTTCATACCCGACAGCGGTGACTTCATCTGGGAAGATGAAAAATGGATTCCCGATTCAGAAGTAAGTTCCGTTGAGTTGGTTTCGGCAGAGCAAAGCCGCATCTACACCATGACCGTTAGTGTTGAACCATGCGCAGGAATTGCGGAGTTTGTTGTTCCTCAGCCGGATGCACAATATTTTAACCTGCTGGGACGCCGCGTGTCGAAGCCGACAGTTGCCGGCATCTATTTTGAAGTCCGCAACGGAGTGACCCGCAAAATCAGGGTTAGATGAAAAAGGGTCTGATATGCCTGTGCGTGCTTCTTGCCGGTTGCAATCCGGATGAACCCGAAGCCGGTAAGCGCGCCGACATTACCGAACCTGACACCGGAACTGAAGAACCGGGCAATATTCCCGATGACCCCGAAAAGCCGCAGAAAGTCACGCCCATAGTCGACGGTTTTGATTGGGTTGACTATGGAACTGACTCCGTTAAAATTCAGTTCAAAATACATAATGCCGTGGAATGTGAAATGCAGAGTGCATCCATTATCCACGGCACTGACATTGAGCATTTAAAAACGGCAGCGACGAGCGTTTATCCAAACGGTATAATAGTCGCTACGGTTTCAAAGCCCGAAGCAGAGATTAAACGTGAGATTGTTGCTTGCGAAGTCATTACGCCGGTTATGACCTACCGCACTGAATTCTACAGCCTCACGTTCTGAGTTTTCATAGCGTGCGGATTGCAAAGCCTCCGCCCGGAGCCATGTGGACGTTAAGCTTGCCTGAGGCAGGGATGCCGGCCTTTGAAATTTTGAAGTCTCGGGCATTGCGGTGAGCATTAACGCCGTCGGCTATCAATTCAATCTCGGTTCCTACGGGGAGGAACGACAAATCGACTTCAACATCGCGAGGAGTCCAACTCGTCATGCCGCCAATGTACCAGTCATTGCCCTTGCGGCGCGCGGTTATTATATATTCGCCCAACTTGCCATCGAGAATTCGGGTTTCGTCCCAAACGGTAGGAATTGCAGCTATGTAGTCGCGGCATTCGGGATTGAGGTCATAGTTCATAGGCGAATCGCAGAGCATGGTCAGCGGCGAATCGAAAACAACATACATAGCCAGCTGGTGGCAACGGGTTCCCTGACTCATCGGATCGTCGTTTACGGGGCGATAGTCGCGGCGCGTTGAGTTTCGCATGGCACCTTGCGTATAGTCCATCGGGCCGGCAGCCTGACGGATAAACGGAATCATAACATCGTAGGTTACCTGATCGACCGATGGTGCCGACCATTTCATCTGCTCCATGCCGTGCACACCCTCGAAATTGATAACGTTGGGCCAGGTGCGATGCAAACCGGCCGGCTTGCTCGTGCCGTGAAGGTCAAGAAGCAGACCGTGGCGTGCTGCCGTTTCGGCCGCTTTGAAATTGAAGTCAGTCATCAGCTGGTCATCATGATCCATAAAATCAACCTTAAAGCCCTTGATGCCCATTTTGGCATAATGCTCGCAAACTGCTTCCATGTCGCGCTCAAAGGCAAGGTGTCCGGCCCAAAGAATCAGACCGACTCCCAGCGAATCGGCATAGCCGACCAGCTCCGGCAAGTTGATTTCAGGAACAACCTGCATGAGATCGGCCTTGAGGTTAACGGCCCAGCCTTCGTCGAGAATCACGTATTCAATGCCATTGCGGGCCGCAAAATCGATGTAGGCCTTATAGGTGTCGTTATTGACTCCGCTAACGAAGTCAACGCCATAGAGATTCCAGTTATGCCACCAGTCCCAGGCAACCTTTCCGGGTTTTACCCACGAATAATCAGTGAGTTTCGACGGTTCGGCAAGCAGATAGCTTAAATTATTGGCGGCGAGGTCGGCATCTGTCGGCGCAACGGCAACGATGCGCCAGGGCAGGTTCCGCGGGCCGTTAAGAGCGGCGATATAATCTTCGCGCTCATCAACTATACGCTGCAACTGATTGTGCCCGCCCTGATGCCAAGTTTTCGGAACAGTTGACCACACACCCTGAAGCTCACCCGGCGCACATACATTGACGTACATGCCCGGATAATTATTCAAATCGGTTTCGGTTATCAGCAGCTTTGGGCCGGATGTTTTGGGCTCGACAACGAGTGGCATAAATATCAATCGGTTGGAATCCATTCCCGAAAAATTGCCCACAGTGTAGGTGTTCTCGAAACTGTTCTGGAACTGGCTGACGAAGTTCGACTGCTTATCCTTTGCAACGTTTACGTAAGGCACCCATGCCATAGGGTCCTGCTCGAAACGGATATGAGCAATCTCATTCTTGATGTTGAGCGGCTTCTTTGAATTATTGACGAATCGGTAAGCAACGCCATCGTTATAGGCTCTGAACTCAACTTTCCAGTTATCAGGAAGAGCTAAAATGAGTTCATTATAATTATCAGCAATCGAATCCGCGCGATAAAAGGGTGATGCAATCTTGCGGTTAACACTGTTCTTTTTCAGTTGGCGCGCTTTGCCCGGGCCAACGGTTTTGCCATTATCGAGGGTAAGGCCGATTGTTGAAGGCAACATCAGCTGCTCGCCGTTATAAACTGTTGAATAAGTCAGCGAGTCGCCGGATTCAATCATAAGGCCAAGTTTGCCGTCGGGTGAGTTCACGGTCCAGCTGCGAGCGGCGGCAGTCAGACACATCGCTCCGGCAAAAAATAAGGTCGCAAAGCGTTTCATTGTGTTCTTTTGGTTATTATTTATGTAGGTCAATTATTCGTTGATTTGATGAACCTCGAAAATGAAGGTCAGTGTCGCGCAATTCGTTGATAAACGGTCCGTCGACCAGAGTGTCAATTAACTCCAGCAATGGCCGGACGCGCGGAATTTCAAGCGCCTCTTCGAGAGTATATCCGGTGTAGGCCCATATGTTCAACCCGGCGGCTTTCAGGCGACGCAACAAATGAGCCAAAGCATCAACATCGGGAGTTTGAAGTGGGTCCCCGCCGGTAATCGTTACGTTGAAATCGTGGGCTATGATAATCTCAGCCAGCTCGTCGACGTCATATACCGTTCCGCCGTTGAAATCCCACGAAGCGGGATTATGGCAGCCGGGGCAATGATGAGAACAGCCGGCCAGATAAACCGAG
Organism: uncultured Bacteroides sp.; assembly: GCA_964508865.1. Classification (GTDB taxonomy): domain Bacteria; phylum Bacteroidota; class Bacteroidia; order Bacteroidales; family Muribaculaceae; genus UBA3263. The sequence goes on from CAZDVP010000109.1 coordinate 3,850, forward strand.
GTTCTAAGTCCAGGGCCGTCGACCGACGTGCCCGGGACTATTTGAAGAACATTCAGTTTCATTTGTGAACTACGCGGTCGCGCAACTCGGCGAGCTTTGCCGAGTTCCAGCGGTCGGTGGTGCCGACAAGATAGCCGGTTATACGCTGCAGACGGTCAATGTTCGTTCCGCCGCATTTGGGGCAGGTCTGCAGGTCGCTGGAAGCATCCTCATAGCCGCACTCCATACAGCGGTTGCGGTTGTGGTTAACCGAGCCGTAGCCGATATTATACTTGTCGATAAGGTCAACGATATCACTTATCGCCTGCGGATTATGGGTAGCGTCGCCATCGATTTCCACATAGAAGATGTGGCCGCCGCGGGTCAGTTCATGGTAGGGGGCTTCAATCTGCGCTTTATGACGCGGCGAGCAGTGGTAGTAGACCGGAACGTGGTTCGAGTTGGTGTAATAATCACGATCAGTCACACCGGGAATAACACCGAACGACTTGCGGTCGGCGCGAGTAAAGCGGCCGCTCAATCCCTCGGCCGGGGTGGCCAGTACTGAATAGTTATGACCAAACTTTTCAGAATATTCGTTCGCACGCGAACGCATGTGGCTTATAATCTTCAGACCGAGAGCCTGGCTGTCGGCATCTTCGCCGTGGTGTTTGCCGGTTAGCGCAACCAAACATTCGGCCAATCCGATGAAACCTATACCGAGGGTGCCCTGATTGATAACCGGTTCAATCGTGTCGTTCGGGCCGAGCTGTTCCGAGCCATTCCAAAGGCGCGACATCAGCAGAGGGAACTGCTTGGCGAGCGCAGTTTTCTGGAATTCGAAGCGATCATTGAGCTGGCGTGCGGTAATATCAAGGACTTCGTCGAGTCGGTTAAAGAAGCGCTCAATGCGTTCCTCTTTGTCCTGAATCGACATCAGTTCGATTGCTATGCGAACAATATTGATGGTCGAGAACGAGAGATTGCCGCGGCCAACGGATGTTTTTTCACCATAGCGGTTTTCAAACACTCGGGTTCGGCAGCCCATGGTCGCCACTTCATAGAGGTAGCGCTTGGGGTCGTTGGCGTCCCATTTTTCGTGTTGGTTGAATGTCGCGTCGAGGTTGACGAAGTTGGGGAAGAAGCGACGGGCAGTTACTTTGCAGGCCAGCTGGTAGAGATCATAGTTCTTGTCGTCGGGCAGATAGTTGACACCGCGTTTCTTTTTCCAGATCTGAATGGGGAAGATAGCGGTTGCGCCGTTGCCAACGCCTTCATAAGTTGAATGAAGCAGTTCGCGAATAATGCAACGCCCTTCGGCCGAGGTGTCGGTGCCGTAGTTTATGGAGCTGAAAACCACCTGATTGCCACCACGGGAGTGAATGGTGTTCATGTTGTGGATAAACGCCTCCATTGCCTGATGAACGCGAGCTGTGGTGCGGTTTATGGCGTGCTGCAGCAAACGCTGCTCGCCCTCGAGGCCGTCGAGCGACTTCTTTACGTAGTCGTCGATCTCAACATTATAGAGATGCGACAGGTCAGAACCGGTTACTTGCTCGAGATTTTTCAATTCTTCAATAAAAGAACTGCGCACAAAGGGCGCCAGATAAAAATCGAACGCCGGAATAGCCTGGCCACCGTGCATTTCATTTTGCGCCGTTTCGAGCGAGATGCAGCCTATAATCGAAGCGGTTTCAATGCGCTTTGCAGGGCGCGATTCGCCATGGCCGGCAATGAAGCCATATTCCAGAATGCGGTCGAGCGGGTGCTGAACGCAGGTCAGCGACTTGGTGGGGTAGTAGTCCTTATCGTGAATGTGGAGATAGTTATGGCGAACGGCGTCGCGGGCCTCGTCGGAGAGCAGATAGTCGTCGACAAAAGGTTTGGTAGTTTCGGAAGCGAACTTCATCATCATGCCGGCCGGCGAGTCGGTGTTCATGTTGGCATTTTCGCGAGTAACGTCATTATTTTTCGCGGCAATGATTTCCATGAACAGGTCGCGGGTTTTGGCGCGGCGTGCAATAGAACGCTGGTTGCGGTAGGCAATATATTTGCGGGCCACTTCCTTGCGCGGCGATTTCATCAGTTCGAGTTCAACGGCATCCTGAATCTGCTCAACGGTCATGCGCTCTTTGCCGGTCATGCCGATGCGGTCGACTATGCGTTGAATCAGGGCCTCGTCTTCGCCGAGGTCGGTGGTGAGCATGGCCTTGCGTATGGCTGCCTTGATTTTCTCTTCGTTATAGCCAACGACGCGGCCATCGCGTTTA
>CAZDVP010000110.1:0-6045 GCA_964508865.1 uncultured Bacteroides sp.
GAAAGGGTGGGGGATGTCGAAAATTTTTGCTAAATTTGCAGGTATGATTAACGATATCCAAAAATGGAAAACGCTTAAGAGCGAATACATTTTTAATCGCCCCTGGCTAACCGCCCGCCGCGACTCGGTTCAACTGCCCAACGGCAAGATCCACGATGAGTTCTACATTCTGGAATATCCGGAATGGGTCAACATCATTGCCCGCACAACCGACGGCCGCTTCGTTATGGTGCGCCAATATCGCCACGGCACTCAGCAGGTGCTGACCGAGCTATGCGCCGGCTGCGCCGAGCCGGGCGAGGATATGGAAACCGCCGCCCGCCGCGAACTGCTCGAGGAAACCGGCTTTGGTGGCGGCCAATGGCGTGCATTCGACGTGCTGGCTCCGAACGCTTCGGCAATGACCAACCATAGCCACACGTTTATTGCCGAAGGAGTTACGCGCCTGTCTGACCAACACCTGGACGCGACGGAAGATATAGCCGTTGTTCTGCTGACTGAAGAGGAACTGCTGGAGCTGATGAAGTCGGGCCAGATTATGCAAACGACCATGGCGGCACCGCTATGGCACTATTTCTATGAGCTGAAACGATGAGCGACGTTATCAAACTCCTGCCCGATTCAGTGGCCAACCAGATTGCCGCCGGCGAGGTTATCCAGCGCCCGGCCTCGGTGGTCAAGGAACTGGTTGAAAACGCCGTTGACGCCGGCGCCACCGAAATTCAGGTCATAATCAAGGATGCCGGCCGAACGCTGGTGCAGGTGGTCGACAATGGCTGCGGCATGAGCGCCACCGACGCGCGCCTGGCGTTTGAGCGCCATTCAACATCGAAAATCCGCCGTGCCGACGATCTTTTCTCGCTCCACACCATGGGCTTCCGCGGCGAGGCCTTAGCTTCGATTTGCGCGGTGAGCCAGGTTGACCTCCGCACAATGCGCGCCGACGACAAAATCGGCACCCGCATTCTCATCAACGGCTCCCAAATCGAGAGCCAGCTGCCCGAAGCGTGCGCCAAAGGGAGCAACATGATGGTCAAGAACCTCTTTTTCAACGTTCCGGCCCGCCGCAAGTTCCTCAAAAAGGATGCCGTTGAAATGAGCAATATAATCCATGAGTTCGAGCGCCTGGCCCTGGTCAACCCCGAACTGGAGCTGACGCTGATTCATAACGACGTTACTCTCCACCGCCTGCCCCCGGCCAATATGCGCCGGCGCATAGTCGACCTGTTCGGCAAGCAACTCAACGACAAACTCATTCCGGTCGACACCGACACCGACCTGGTTCGCATCCACGGGTTCATTGTCAGGCCCGAACACTGCCGCAAGCGCAATGCCCTGCAATATCTGTTTGTCAACGGCCGCAACATGCGTCACCCCTATTTCCACAAGGCCATAACCCAGACCTATGAGGGGCTGATTCCCGCCGACGAGCAGCCAACTTATTTCCTGAACTTCACGGTCGACCCGTCGACAATCGACGTTAACATCCACCCCACCAAAAACGAAATCAAGTTCGAGCAGGAGCAGACCATACGCCAGATTCTCTATGCGGTGGTCAAGGAAACCATTGGCCGCTTTTCGGCCGCTCCTGAAATCGACTTTTCGACCCTGACCGATGCCGGCCGCCTGGACATTCCCGCTCCGGGCAGCCACACCGCACCCGCCGGGCGCCCCTCGGCCATCAACGGCGGCTATAACCCCTTCCGTGCCCCTTCGGCCTCGAACTGGGAGGAACTCTACCAGAACTTCACCTCGGCCAAATCCGAGGCCATTGCGCAAGCTCCGGCGCCAACCTCGGGCGGCGAACAATCGATGCTCAACGGCCTCGAGGGCGATGCCTCCGATCTCAATGGCGCGGCGGCAACCCTGCCGGCAACCATTCTGCCGCTGGGCCACCGCTATGCCGCAATGGCCGATCCGCGCGGAATGCGCGTTATTGACCTCTGCCGCGCCCACCGAACGGTTATCTACAACCGGCTGATGGAAACCTTCAATGCCGACGAGCATTTTTCGTCGCAACGCCTGATTTTTCCCGACCGCGTGGCGCTCGGAACGGTCAACGAGCCGATTATTCAGGAGCTGGAGCCGCAGCTGTCGGCCATAGGTTTCGACATTGCGCCGCTCGGCGGAGGCGAATGGAGCATCAACGCCGTTCCCTCGATTGCCGACTCAACGAATCCGGCCGAACTGCTGTCGGCCATAGTGGCCGAAGCCGCCGAGCGGGTGGAGGCCGCCAACGCGCCTCTGACCGGCACATTGCAGCAGATTGCTATGGGCATGGCGCGCGCCGCCGCATTCAAGGGCGACCGCCTGCTCTCCGAAACCGAAATCAACCATATTGTCAGCCAGCTGCTGAGTTTGCCGGCTCCCGGCTTCACACCCGGCGGAAAGCCGACTTTCACCGTTGTTAGCGAACAAGATATTGCCTCAAAACTATGAGCGAAAAAAAATGCGTTTTAATAGTCAACCCGCGCAGCGGAACCTCCGAAAAGGGCCGCGTGGTGCGCCTTGCGCTTTCTGAAATGCTTGCCGCCGGCATATCGGTTCAGACCCTCTACACCGAACGCCCCGGCCACGCAACCGAACTGGCTGCCGCTCATGCAGCCAACGGAACCGACATTATCATTGCCATGGGCGGCGACGGAACGGTCAATGAAGTTGCCCGCGGCCTCTGCAACACCTCGTCAACCCTGGGAATTATCCCCACTGGGTCGGGCAACGGCCTGGCGCGCCACCTGCAGATTCCGCTCGACCCCAAAGGAGCCATTGAGGTCATAACCTCGGGCAACGCCCAGCAGTGCGACTACTGCACGGTCAACGACCGGCCGTTTTTCTGCACTTTCGGAATCGGTTTCGACGCTGCCGTCAGCGACCGCTTTGCGTCGCGTCCGGGCCAGCGCGGAATGGCCAACTACGTGCGCTCGGCCATTGAGGAACTGATTCACTTCGAAGCCGAGGAATACACCCTCATAACCGACGAAAGCGAAACCCGCGAAAAAGCCTTCGTTATTGCCTGCTGCAACGCCGCCCAATATGGCAACAACGCTTTCATTGCCCCGCAGGCCAGCGTGACCGACGGGCTGATGGACATTACCATTCTCTATTCCGGCAACATGCTGCGCCAGGCAATCAACGGCATCGACCTGATGCTCGGGCTCATCCGCAACGGCGCCAGAGCCCGCACCTTCCAGACCTCACACCTGACCATTAACCGCTCCCATTCAGGCCCCGTTCACCTCGACGGCGAGCCGGCCGACATGGGCCGCCGCCTGGTTGTTCGCTGCCATGCGGGCGGACTGCGCGTTTTTTCGCCCGGCGAAATGAAAGTCAAGCCGGTAATCACCCCTTTGAACAACATTAAAATATGAAGAAACTCTTTCTTGAAACATACGGCTGCCAGATGAACGTGGCCGACAGCGAAGTAGTTGCCGCCGTTATGCAGATGGCCGGCTATGAGCCCGCCGCCGACCTCGACCGGGCCGACGCCATATTCCTCAACACCTGCTCCATTCGCGACAACGCCGAGCAGAAAATTCTTTCGCGCCTGAGCGAGCTCAATGCCCGCCGACGCAAAACCGGTCGCCCGGCAATCATCGGCGTTATCGGCTGCATGGCCGAACGCGTTGGCCGCGACCTGATCGATAACCATGGGGTTGACCTCGTTGCCGGACCCGACAGCTACCTCGACCTGCCCGCCCTGATGGCCTCGGCCGAACAGGGAATGCCGGCAATGAACCTCGAACTCTCAAAAACCGAAACCTATCGCGACATTATTCCGCGCCGCCTGGGCCAGAACAACGTCAGCGGCTTCGTTTCGATTATGCGCGGTTGCAACAATTTCTGCACCTACTGCATAGTGCCCTACACCCGCGGCCGCGAACGCTCGCGCGAACCCGAAAGCATTCTGGCCGAGGTGCGCGACCTGCAGGCCAAAGGCTTCAAGGAAGTGACCCTGCTGGGCCAGAACGTCAATTCCTATAAATTCGGCGAAACCGACTTCGCAGCCCTGCTGACCATGGTGGCCGATGCCGTGCCGGAAATGAGGGTGAGGTTCACCACCTCCCACCCGCGCGACATGAGCGACGCCATAATCGCCGCCATAGCTTCGCGCCCCAACATTGCCCGCCACATCCACCTGCCGGTTCAGAGCGGCTCCGACGCGGTGCTCAAATCAATGAACCGCCACTATGACCGCCGGTGGTATCTGGACCGCATCGCCGCCATTCGCCGCATGATTCCCGACTGCGCCATAACCACCGACCTCTTTACCGGCTTCCACTCCGAAAGTGAGGAGGATTTCGAGCAGACGCTGGATCTGATGCGCACCGTAGGGTTCGATGCCGCCTTTATGTTCAAATACTCCGAACGCCCCGGAACAGTTGCCGCACGAACCATGCCCGACAATATTGCCGAACCGGTGAAAATTGAGCGCCTCAACCGAATGATTGCCCTGCAAAACGAGCTCTCGCTCGCCGCCAACCGCCGCGACATCGGAAAAACCTTTGAGGTTATAATCGAAGGAGTCAGCAAGCGCAGCACCGAGCAATGGGTGGGCCGCACCAGCCAGAACAAAACGGTTGTTTTCAACCGCGCCGAGGGCCAGAAAGTAGGCCAGAAGGTCAACGTTACCATAACCGACGCTTCGTCGGCAACCCTGCTGGCCCTATGAAAAAGCTGCTGCCCCTGATTGCCCTGAGCCTGCTGACTCTGCTCTCGGCCTTCGTTGAACCCGAAAAGCCCGACATGGCAAAAATCCGCGAGGAAGTGACCAATCCCTCTTCGAAATACTACTATCCGAAGCTCATGGAGCGCTATGAGCGCAACGAAACGGTCATGACCCTCGACGACTACCGGCGGCTATATCTCGGCTACGTGTTTCAGGAAGACTTCAACCCCTACCGTATGTCGCCCTACGCCGGAATAGTTGAAAACCTCTACTATAAGTCGAAACACTCAACCGCCGAGCGCGACTCGATTATCGAAAAAGCCCAGCTCTCGCTCAAAGACGACCCCTTCAACCTCCAGCAAATCGACTATCTGATCTACGCCTACCGCGAAAAAGGCAAAAATAACCTCGCCAACATCTGGCAATATCGCCTCAACCACCTGCTCGAAGCCATTGTCAGCACCGGAACCGGCATTGACCGCGAGCACGCCTGGTATGTTATTTCGCCGCAGCATGAATATTTTCTGCTCAACCGCCTGGGCCGCGTTGCCAAATCATTTGAGTTCGAAAGCCCCTGGTTCGACCATATAACAGTTGAACCCAAAGGCCCCAAAGACTCCGTCAACTACTATTTCAACTCCCACCATTTTCTTGAGCAATACCGCCTCAAGTTCCCCGACGACAGCGATGAACTCTCCGGTCCGCGCGACTCTGACGCTGATTGATTCATGCGCCAGCACCAATTCGGCCATTGACCGCAACGCCCCTCACGGCTTTGCGCTGATGACCCGCGAGCAAACCGCCGGCCGCGGCCAGCGCGGCAACTCCTGGGAGGCCGAACCGGGCAAAAACATAACCCTGTCGATAATTCTGCGCCCCGACCGGCTGCCGGCAACGCGCCAGTTCGAACTGAGCGAGGCCGTGGCCCTGGCTGTGGCCGACACGGTCGAAGAACTCGGCATCGACCGGGTTGCAGTCAAGTGGCCTAACGACATCTACGTTGGCGACCGCAAAATCGCCGGCATACTCATTGAAAACACCCTGAGCGGCCCGCTGATTGCCCGTTCAATAGCGGGCATAGGGCTCAACGTTAACCAGAGGGAATTTCTGTCGGACGCACCCAACCCCGTCAGCATCTTTCAGCTGACCGGACGCGAGCACGACCTCGAGGCAGTGGCCCGCGGCATGATTCAGCGCATCGTTGACCGCGTTGGCCGCGATAATCACTCAGAATACCGCAGCCGCCTATGGCGCGGCACCGGCATCTGGCCCTGGCGCACCGCCGACGGCCAAACCTTCAGCGCCGCCATTGAAAGCGTAGACCCCGACGGCCACCTGCGCCTCACCAACCACCCCCCCTTCGCCTTCAAACAAATCCA
>CAZDVP010000111.1:0-5994 GCA_964508865.1 uncultured Bacteroides sp.
GCTGCCCAAGCTGCCCTCGAAGACTAATCGTCTACCCAACAAAAAAACAGGCTGCAACCCTCCGGCTGCAGCCTGCTTCTTTTTATGGGGTTAGTTTTTGGGAGCGGCGAGGTATTCGGCGTGGTAGGAGTCGAGGATTTTGCGCACGGCTTTGCCGATGACCACGTAGTCATCTTTGGTCAGATTGGCCAGCGAGGCGCGTACGCTCCAGTCCGGGCCTGCGAAACCGCTGCCGTTGAGCAACACAACCGACGTTTCCTTTGCCAGACGCAAAACAACGTCGAGCGGCTCATAGGTATCGGCCAGCCAGCGACAGAAATCATCGCCATAAAACTTTTTGCCCCAGACCATAATGTCGATTTCGGAGTAGTAGCCAACACGGTCCTTGTCGGGCACGAGGGTGAATCCGGCCGAGTCCCAGAGGGCATCGAGGCGCCCATGAATCATTGACTGCATTTTCTGCTTATAGGCATCTTCCTTGTCGATAAGACAATAGAGGGCAAAGAGCGACATCTGAACCTGCTGAGGGGTGGAGAGGCCGGCTGTGTGGTTCAGCGCAACTGCGCGCGAGTCGGCAACGAGTCGGTCGATAAACGGAATCTTGTCGGGCGCAACGGTCAGCGAACGATAGCGGTTGAACAGGTCGCGGCGCTGAATTTCGGGCAGTTCGCCGATGAGTCGGTCATAGATATTATCCTTGGCCAAACCGATCACGGCCAGACGCCAGCCGGTTGCGCCGAAATATTTCGAAAACGAGTAGACGCAGAGCGTGTTGGCCGGCAGCTGAGACATGAGCGAACGGAAATCGCGGGCAAAGGTGCCGTAAACATCGTCGGTCACGATCATCAGGTTCGGGTTATCTTTCTTCACGATTTCCACAATGCGGTCCATGCAGTGCTTTGAGAGCTTATAGGACGGCGGATTCGACGGATTGACCAGACAGAGCAGCTTAATCGACGGGTCGCGGAGTTTGTCGAGCTCCTCGTCGGGATATTGCCAGACGTGGTAGCCGTCGGCATCCATCTGGCGCGCCTCGATGTTGACAACATCGAACTCATAGCGGTCCAGACCGGGAATTTCGAGGTAGGGGGTGAAGATAGGCGTCATCAGCGCGATGCGGTCGTGGTTGTTGACCAGGTGGTTTGCCTGCAGCGAGTCGAAGATATAACACATTGCGGCTGTGCCACCTTCGGTTGCGAAAAGGTCATATTCGCGGCCGAAACCGGGCGCTTTGTTGCCCATTTCCTGAGCCATGTAGGCGCGCACAATATCCTGCGTGTGGTCGAGAATGCGCACCGGGGTGGGATACTGGTCGCCTATAATCGCCTCGGCCCACTCATAGGCCAGCGAATCGGGTTCGATGCCGAGGGTTTCGGTGCAATAGTCGATGGCGCGGTCGAGCATCGTTGCTCCCGGGCGCGTTGAGTTGACCATGAGGAAATGCTTGAGCCGCTCCATGGCGCCGTCGCTACATGGCAAGCCGGCGATTCCGGGTTCATCGCGGAAGGTGCGCTCACACTCGGTCAGCGCCCACTGTCCGAGCAGGAAAAATGCCTGGCGAGGCTCGGTTGCAATCCAGTCGGGGTTGCCGCGGCCGGCGTTGAGGAACTGGCCGGTTGACTTGCGGGCGTCCTTTTTGGCCAGCTTTATCAGTTCGTTTTTGATTTCAAACGGGCTCATTTTTGCAAGCTCGCGTTCTTTTTTGGTGGAAGTAGCAGAGTTCATAACAGGGGGAGATTAAAGTGATTTTTACATTACAAAGACCATTACCAGGCCGCAGAGAATCAGCAGCGTATTGCCCACCGCATAGGTTATGGTATAGCCCATGGCGGGCACGGTTGATTGCAGCGAGTCCTGAATGGCGCCGAGGGCGGCGGTGGTTACACGGCTACCGGCCACACAGCCCAGATTGATTGCCGGGTGGAACTTGAAGACCTTGTCGCCAATCCAGATGCCGAGCAGCAGCGGAACGGTGGTTGCTATGGCGCCTGCCAGAAGCAGCTGCCAGCCGACTTGCTGCAGCCCCGACACGAAGGTCGGGCCGGCCGAGATGCCGACAACGGCGATAAACATGTTCAGGCCGACATTGTTGAAAATCCAAACCGCCGGCTCGGGAATGCGCCCGAAGGTTGGATGTTTGGAGCGCAACCAGCCCAGAACAAGGCCGGCAATCAGCGCGCCGCCGCTGGTCGACAGGCTGATAGGTATGCCTCCCAACCGAAGGGTTATGGCGCCGATGAGCGCACCGATGGCAATGCCCAGGCCGATGAAAACCATGTCGGAGGCGGTTGTGGGCTTGTCGGCATAGCCGATATAGGCCGCGGCGGCGTTGACCGACTGCGCCGGGCCGTTGAGGGTGAGCATATCGCCGCGTTCGAGGCGGGTCTGAGCCAGCACGGGAATTTCAACGCCGCCGCGCTTAATGGAGCTGATCATAACGCCATGGGCGCTGGGCAGCCGGCGGAAAGCGTCGACCGTGGTGCCGACAACGCGCTTGGAGGCCACCATAACCGGAATCTGCTCAACGGGAAACGACAGCAGTTCGGCATCGGAGCTCTCCTCGCCCATCCAGGATTCATCATCGATAATCGACTCGCGACGACCGGAAAGCACCACTGTATCGCCCTGATGCACAACATAGTCTGCCGCGGGTTGCGAAACGATTTCCTTGCCGGCACGCACGCGCTCGATAAAGAGTCGGCGACCCTGCTCCATGAGGCGCTTCTCTATCTCCTCAACGGTGCGACCCGGCGCGAAGAACTCGTTTTCAGCCTTGTAGGCGCGATAAACCACCGGGGCATAGGCGCTGACCAGCGCGGGGTCGGAGTCGGCCGGGTCCTGGTTCATGCTTCGCTCCAGGTCTTCGGTTTGCTGGCGCACTTTTTTCAGGCCGCCGAGCATAATGGGTCCGAGAGTTCCGAGAATCCAGGCCGAACCGATAGTGCCGAAAATATAGGTCACGGCGTAGGCAACCGGAACCAGATTGGTCCATTCGGTCTTTTCGGCTGCCGATACGTTGAGGGTCTGAATCGTGTCGTCAGCCACGCCTATAACGGCCGAAACCGTCTGCGCTCCGGCAAACAGGCCGGCAGCCTCGCCGGCGTTGTAGTGAAACAGTTTGGCAACGCCTAAGGTGGTGGCCAGCACGATGACGCACATAACAACCGCGAAGCCCACCTGCTTCAGCCCCGAGCCGCGCAGCGACGCAAAAAACTGCGGGCCGACGCTATAGCCTATAGCAAACAGAAACAGCAGGAAAAACACCTGCTTCAGCGGGCCGGGCACGGGAATGTTGAGCTGGCCCATGAGCACGCCGACGAGCAGCACTGACGTCACAGTGCCGAGCGAAAAAGATTTATACTTGAACCGGCCGATCCAGAAACCGATTCCTAAGGTCAGGAAAATTGCTATTGCGGGATTTTCGCGCAAGGTCTGCACTATCCAGTCGATAAATTCCATAGTTGAGCGGTAGAGTTAATAACACAAATTGATATCTTACTATAACCAACAAGACCGCCGAAAAGTTAGAGCGCACCCGCCATTTAATTGGGAGTTTCGATTTTTTTACGTAACTTTGCGGAAAATAACCTATAAATTCAATCATGAACATCAAAAAGACACTGCTTGCAGCCCTGATGCTTGCCGGCGCAGTAGCGACCTATGCCGCTAATCCCAAACCGTTTACCGTTCCCGAAGTAGCCTCCTGGAAAGGCGGCGAAGGAGTGTTCACCCCCAAGGCCGGCGCCACGCGCATCGTTGCCGACCCGAAGAACGCCCAAGTTCAGGAAATTGCCCGCCAGCTGGGCCAGGACTACACAACCCTGACCGGAACCGAGCTGCCCGTAGTTGCCGAAAAGGCCAAGAAAGGCGACATTTCGCTTCAAATCAAAGCCGACAAAAAGGCTGCCAACAACGAGGCCTACACCATCAGCGTGACCCCTAACGGAGTGGTTCTCTCCGCCCCGACCGCCCAAGGCCTCTACTGGGCAACCCGCACCCTGCTGCAAATGACCGAAAACTCCGCAGAGGGCCTGACTCTCCCGGTCGGCACCATCAGCGACGCTCCGCAATATGCCCTGCGCGGCTTTATGCTCGACACCGGCCGCAAGTTCATTCCGCTGGACTATATCTATGCGCTCATCAACACCATGAGCTACTACAAGATGAACACCCTGCACATTCACCTGAACGACAATGGCTTCCCCTATTATTTCGACAATGACTGGGACAAGACCCAGGCCGCTTTCCGCATGGAATCCGACAAGTTCCCCGGCCTGACCGCCCGCGACGGTTCCTACACCAAGCAGGAGTTCCGCGACCTAATCAAATATGCTGAATCCAAGGGCATTGAAATCATTCCGGAAATCGACTTCCCCGCCCACACCCTGGCATTCACCCAATATATTCCCGAAATTGCCAGCACCGGACGCAACGGCCGCGACCACCTCGACATCAACAACCCTAAAACCTATGAGTTCCTCGACACTCTGCTGGCCGAATACATCGGCGGCGACGACCCGGTTTTCTCCGGCCGCATTTTCCATATCGGCACCGACGAATATCAGGGCGACTCGCTGACCATGGAGCAATTCCGCGGCTTCACCGACCGCTACATCAAATACACCGAAGGCTTCGGCAAAAAGCCCGCCATCTGGGGCTCGCTGACCCACGCCAAAGGCCAGACCCCGGTTCAGTCCGACAACGTTCTGATGTATGCCTGGAGCAACGGCTACGCCAATCCGCGCGACATGATCAACCTCGGCTACGAACTGGTTTCGATTCCCGACGGCTGGGTTTACATCGTGCCCAAAGCCGGCTACTACTACGACTACCTCAACACCAAGAACCTCTACGAAAAGTGGACTCCCGCAACTATCGGCAACATCACCTTCAGCGCCGACACTGCAAAACAGAGCATTCGCGGCGGCATGTTTGCCGTTTGGAATGACCACCCCAACAACGGCCTGACCGTCAAGGATATTGCCCACCGCGTGAAGCACGCTCTCCCCACCATGGCCGCCAAGACCTGGAGCGCCAACAACGTTAGCGTGCCCTACGATGAATTCATTGCCCGCAGCGCCAACATGGTCGAAGCTCCCGGCGTTAACTATCTGAGCCGCCAGGGCACCCCCGGCCAGGTTGAGGAAGTGCTTGCCGTTGAAACCGTTACCCCCGGAATGAAACTTCCGCTCCAGGAAATCGGCTATGACTACACAGTTGAATTCACAATCGACGGCGCCAACGAAGCCAAAGGCACCAAGCTCTTCGAAAGCCCCAACGCGACCTTCTGGCTCGCCGACCCGATCGACGGCAAAATCGGTTTCTCGCGCGAAGGCCACCTCAACACATTCCGCTACGACGTGCGCCCCGGCGAAAAAATCAACGTGAAAGTTACCGGCAACAACGAAGGCACCAAATTCTACGTCAACGGCAAGCTCGTCGACGACTTGAACGTTCGCTGGCTCTCCTACGACATGAAGAAGAAAATGGCCCAGGTGCGCACTCTGGTGTTCCCGCTCGACCAGGCCGGCAAATTCAACTCCAAAGTCACCAACCTGAAAGTTACCAACGCTATCAAATAATTGAAAGCATCCTATTCCACACTCGGCTGTAAGCTCAACTTCGCCGAGACCGGCACCATCGCGGCAGCTCTGGCTGACCGCGGTGTTGCGCGTATAAACCCCGGCGAAACGCCCGACTTCTGCATCGTCAACACCTGCTCCGTAACCGCCGAAGCCGACCGCAAATGCCGGCGGCTGATTCGCTCGCTCCACACCCGCTATCCGGGCGCGCAAATAATAGTTACGGGCTGCTACGCCCAGCTGCGCCCCGTTGAGGTCGCCGCGCTGCCGGGAGTGGCCATGGTTGTGGGCATCAACGACAAGCTGCGCATTGCCGACTTTGTTTGCGGCGCGGCGCCCGACCCGGTCGAGCCGTCGAAAAACCTGCGCGAATTCATGCCCTCATGCTCGCGCGGCGACCGCACGCGCTATT
>CAZDVP010000112.1:0-5954 GCA_964508865.1 uncultured Bacteroides sp.
ACAAGCCCAACGACGGCATGTTCTGCATGAACGGCATCATCTTCCCCGACATGACGCCTAAACCTCAGTATGCCGAGGTTAAACGCGTTCACCAGTATGTTGGCGTTAAGCCGGTCGACATGACCAAGGGCATGGTTGAAGTTTTCAACAAAAACTACTTCACGACCTTGGGCGACCTGACTCCGCGCTGGATTCTGACGCGCAACGGCGTAACAGTTGCCAGCGGCGACGCAGTTAACCGCCCGCGCATGGAAGTCGGTCCGCGCGAATCGCAGACATGGTCGATTCCCTACGACTACTCAAAGATTGCCGCCGACCCCGAAGGCGAATATTTCGTAACGCTGCAGTTCCTGCTGGCCGAAGACAAGCCCTGGGCAAAGAAAGGCTACGTGCAGGCCGAAGTTCAGCTGCCCATTAACGAGCCTGCCAAAGCCGCTCCGATCAGCGCCGAAGGCAAGCTCGACGTTGCTCAGACCGACGAAGCCACCACAGTTAGCGGCACCGGCTTCACCGCCAAATTCAACAACCAGACCGGTTCAATCGACCAGCTTGAATATAACGGCAAAGCAATCATTACTCCCGGCAACGGCCCGGTGCTCAACGCATTCCGCGCTCCGGTCGACAACGACGTTTGGAACTACAACTCATGGCTGGCCAACGGTCTCCACAACCTCAAGCACCAGGCATCGGCCCCGGCCGTTGAAACCCGCGCAGACGGCGCAGTTGCCATTAAGTACACCGTAACGTCGCAGGCTCCTGCCGCAGCATCGGCCCGTGGCGGCGGCGAAAGCGGCGTCTACACCATTTATGAAGGCCGTCCGTTCGGACCCGATGATTTCCACTTCACCACCAACCAGATCTGGACCGTTTATCCCGACGGCACCATCGAACTCTCGTCGGCCATCGAATCATCGAATCCCTCGCTGATGCTCCCCCGCCTGGGCTATAAGATGCAGCTCCCCTCGGAACTGAAGAACTATACCTACTACGGCCGCGGCCCCATCAATAACTTCAACGACCGCGAAACGTCGCAGAAAGTCGGCCTCTACAAGTCGACAGTTGCCGACCAGTTCATTCCCTTCCCGAAACCTCAGAGCATGGGCAACCGCGAAGGCATTCGCTGGAACGCCCTGACCGACGACAGCGGCCGCGGCATAATGTTTGTTGCCACTCAGGGCAACATGAGCGCTTCGGCTCTGCCCTACGACGACATCGACATGATGCGCGCCGCCCACCCCTATCAGCTGCCCGAATCGAAGGGCACGGTGCTCCACCTCGACAGCAAAGTTACCGGTCTTGGCGGTGCAAGCTGCGGCCAGGGCATTGCGCTGCCGCAGTATCGCACCATGGCCGAACCGACCATTTTCGGATTCATGATTCGTCCGGTAGCCGCCGGCGCCGACATGCAGAATCTGGCCGAAGTAAGCTCTGCCGCGCAGGGTCCGCTGATGATTCAGCGCAGCAAGGCCGGTGTGGTTTCGATTATCTCCGCCAACCCCGACGCCCAAATCATGTATAACGTAGTGCCCACCGGCATGAAGGTTGCCCGTGGCTCAAAGCGCAAAGTCAAAGAGGTGGCCTACACCGAACCGTTTGACTTCAGCCAGGGCGGTAGTGTTACCGCCTGGGATGCCGCCACTCCCGACCAGGTCTACACTGCCTCGTTCAGCCGCATCGAGCAGATTCCGGTTGAAGTGGTTGGGGTCAGCTCCGAAATGCCCGACGCCAAGGCCTCGAACCTGGTTGACGGCAACCCGGAAACCATCTGGCACACCGTTTATGGCGTTACCATGGCCAGCTATCCCCACTGGATTATTTTCGATGCCGGCGCAGTTAAGCCTCTGAAAGGTTTCACCTACCTGCCCCGCAGCAACGGCAACAACGGCGACATCAAGGAATATATGATTGAGGTTTCGACCGACAACGAAAACTGGACCAAAGTTGCTTCCGGCACATTCGACGCTTCGAAAAAGGTTAAGCGAGTTGACTTCACTCCGACCTCCGGCCGCTATGTCCGCTTCACGGGCCTGTCGTCGCACAACGGCCTCGACTATGGCTCGGGCGCTGAAATTCAGATTCTCGCCGACTAATCATCAATAATTGAAATCTTCGCGGCCGGATCATTCAGTTGATTCGGCCGCTTTTTTCATGATTTACCAAAATTTGACACTTACCGATTGCTAATTTCCAATTATTTTCGTAACTTTGCAGTCGGTAATAGATGCCTCCGTAGTTCAACGAATAGAATAGATGATTCCGGTTCATCAGATTAGGGTTTGATTCCCTACGGAGGTACCCTCCACCGGCCGACCTTAACGAGCAATCCCAAAAAGATTGCTCGTTTCGTTAAAAATAACTATCTTTGCCGCATCATGGAAAAAACCAGACTCATAGGAATGACGCTTAATGAGCTCAAGGGCGTTTGCAACGAATGCGGGCTCCCCGGCTTTGCGGCCAAGCAGATTGCGCGTCGCCTCTACGTTAACCGCGCTGAAAGCATCGACGAAATGACCGAGCTGAGCCTAAAGGCCCGCCAGCGACTGAATGAGAGCTACTGCGTTGGCCGCACGGCTCCGAAGGCACAGGCACTCAGCAGCGACGGCACTTTGAAAGCGCTGTTTGAAGGGCGCGGCGGACGCGACGTTGAAGCGGTTTACATTCCCGACCACGACAGGGCAACGCTCTGCGTATCGTCGCAGGCGGGTTGCAAAATGGGCTGCCGCTTCTGCATGACCGGCCGCCAGGGTTTTCACGGCAACCTTTCGAGCGCCGACATCATCAATCAGATTCTAAGCATTCCAGGCTCCGAGGAGCTGACCAACATAGTATTCATGGGCATGGGCGAACCGATGGACAATCTGCCCGAAGTGCTCAAAACTATCGAGGTTCTCACCGAACCCTGGGGCATGGCCTGGAGCCCGAAGCGAATCACGGTTTCCACCATAGGCAAAATTCCCGAGCTCAAGCAGCTGCTGGAGCTAACCAAGGTTCATATAGCCATCAGCGTTCACTCGCCGCTGAGCGCCGAGCGCGCCGAATTGATGCCGGTTGAGCGGGTGTGGCCCGTGGAGCGGGTGATTGACCTTCTGCGCAACTATGACTTCGCCCACCAGCGCCGACTGACTCTGGAATATATTATATGGCGCGGAATCAACGACGACCTTGCCCACGCCGACGCACTGGCCCGACTGGTGCGCGGAGTTGACTGCCGGGTTAACCTGATCCGCTACCACGCCCTACCCGACTCAGATTTGCAAACGGCCTCGGAACGCACCATGATTGCCTTTCGCGACCGTCTGAACGAAAAAGGCGTAACGGCCACCATACGCGCATCGCGCGGCGAAGACATTCAGGCTGCATGCGGAATGCTGGCCGGCGAAGCAAAAAAATAATCGCCATGGAGCCGCTGCTGACTGTTGTCATTCCGGTTCGCAACCGAGCTCACCTGGTTGGGCGCACGCTGCAGTCGCTGGCCGACCAAACGGTTCAGCCGGCAGCGATAGTGCTGGTCGACAACGGCTCGACCGACTCCTCGGTCGAAGTGCTCCGCAGCTGGGCTGAAGGAAGGCCAAACGTTGAGATTCTCAGCGAGCCGCGCCCCGGAGCCGCCTGTGCACGCAACGCCGGACTCGAACGCGTTCAAACTCCCTACGTGCTCTTTTTCGACAGCGACGACCAAATGCCCCCGCGCCACATTGAGGAAGTTGCCGCTGCCCTCAGGGCAAACAATCTGCCGCAGATTCTGGAATTCGAATCGATTTTCGTCAACCCCGCCGGAAAAGAAAAACACTCACCTCTGCGCAGCGGCGACGAGCTGACCAACCATATTTTCCACGCAACCTTGGCCACACAGCGCTATGCGGTGAGCACGGAATTGATTCGACGCATTGGCGGGTGGAACGAGGCTCTGCGCGGTTGGGATGATTTGGAGTTGGGAGTGCGCCTGCTGGCCGCGCGTCCAACCTTGGCCAAGGTCAGGCTGAGCTCTCCGGTCAGGATTTTCACCCATGCAGACTCGATAACCGGCAACGACTTCTCATCCAAGGCCGGACAATGGGAACGGGCACTCGACTTTTGCGAGCAAGCTCTGGCCGACTTTCCGCGCCACCGCCGCCTGATTAACTACCGCCGCGCGATTCTTGCAGGCCACTATCGGCGCGAAGGTCACCCCGAACAGGGGCGTGGACTCGCCCGCGGCCGGTGGATGCGTTTCATTGCGACCTATACTGCCGCCGGGGGCCGAGGAGTAGCGAAATTTGCTATTGTGGAAAAATTTCGCTAATTTTGCGCCCGAATTAGCAATCACTTACACTTAAAACACGAAAAGACAATTATGACAGCATTCGTTTTCCCCGGCCAGGGCTCTCAGTTCGTTGGCATGGGCAAAGAACTCTACGACACCAACGAAGAAGCACGCGCAATGTTTGAAAAGGCCAACGAAGTGCTCGGCTTCCGCATCACCGACCTGATGTTTGCCGGCACCGACGAAGACCTGCGCCAGACCGCAGTTACCCAGCCCGCAGTGTTCATCCACAGCGTTATCTGCGCCAAAGTGCTCGGCTCCGACATCAAGCCCTCAATGGTTGCCGGCCATAGCCTCGGCGAATTTTCCGCACTGGTTTGCTGCGGCGCCCTGAGCTTCGAAGATGGCCTGCGTCTGGTCAGCGCCCGCGCCCAGGCAATGCAAAAGGCCTGCGAGCTCCAGCCCTCGACCATGGCCGCCATCATCGCCCTGCCCGACGAAAAGGTTGAAGAAATCTGCAACGGCATCGACGGCGTGGTTGTTTGCGCCAACTTCAACTGCCCGGGCCAGATTGTTATTTCCGGCGAAATCAACGCCATTGCCGCCGCTTGCGAAGCCGCCAAGGCCGCCGGCGCAAAACGCGCCCTACCCCTCAAGGTTGGCGGTGCGTTCCACTCGCCCCTGATGGAGCCCGCCCGCGCCGAACTGGCCGGAGCGATCGAGGCCACCGAGTTCCACACACCCGTCTGCCCCATTTACCAAAACGTTGACGCTCAGCCCCACACCGACCCCGCCGAAATCAAGGCCAACCTCGTTGCGCAGCTGACCGCCCCGGTTCGCTGGACCGCCACTGTTCAGAACATGGTTGCCGACGGCGCCACCGAGTTCATTGAATTCGGCCCCGGCAAGGTTCTTCAGGGCCTGGTCAGCAAAATCGCCAAGGAAGTTGCCGTTAGCGGCCGCTGCTAAGCCCACGGCGGTTAAATATTGTTAAAATCAAGCGCAACTCTTGCAGGATTCCCGTAAAAGCGCGAACTTTGCAGTGTGTGTTTTTCATAGTATTAGATTAAGATAAAGGTAAAAGGAGCGAGTCGTCGGGATGACGACTCGCTTTTTTATTACTGCATTTCAGCGGGTTGTATGGCCAAAACTGAGGCCGGAGCATAGAATTTTCACGCAAAGTTTTAGGTTTTCAAAAAAATTTCGTACCTTTGCGCAGTTTTATAAGCAACAAACCAACCGTTAGCAATGGGAAAATTCTCCGAATATAAGCTGATGCTCAAAAGCTTACCCGAAGGAAACCATCATTTCGAGTATCAACTTTCAAAGCAGTTCTTCACCAACATGGAGAACACCGACGTGCGCAACGCCGACATCAAGGCCGATGTCGATGTTGACCATCGCGGCGATGCCTACGTTATTGCTTTCCACCTGACCGGAACCCTGACCGTTGCCTGCGACCGCTGCCTGGACGACCTGGAGCTGCCGATTGACGCCACCTATAACCTGACGGTAAAATATGGCGACGAATATAACGACGACAGCGACACCCTGCTGGTTCTGCCCGAGAGCGACAACTACCTTAACGTTGCCTATATGATTTACGACACGGCCGTGCTGGCAATTCCGCCGCGCCACGTTCACCCGCAGGGCAAATGCAACCGCGCAATGAGCGCCCTGAACAAAAAATATGGCGTCAGCAACGCCAACG
>CAZDVP010000113.1:0-5912 GCA_964508865.1 uncultured Bacteroides sp.
AAGATGAAATCCGACCTGCCCCCGGGCCTGGACTTCGCTATTCCGATGAACAACAATGACTTCCTCTATGCGTCGATTGAACACGTTATTCAAACGCTCATCGAGGCTTTCATTCTGGTGTTCCTCGTAACATATCTGTTCCTTCAGGATATCCGCTCCACCATTATTCCGGCAATCGCCATTCCGGTTGCGCTGATCGGCACCTTCTTCGGCATGTCGATGATCGGCTTCTCGGTCAACCTGATCACGCTGTCGGCTCTGGTGCTTGCGATTGCGATTGTGGTCGACGACGCGATAGTGGTGGTCGAGGCGGTGCATGCCAAGCTCGACGTCGGCTATAAGAGCGCGCGCAAGGCTGCAATCGACGCCATGGGCGAAATCGGCGGCGCCATTATTTCGATTACTCTGGTAATGATGCTGGTGTTCATTCCCGTGAGCTTCATGTCGGGCACGGCGGGCGTTTTCTACCGCCAGTTCGGTCTGACCATGGCAATGGCCATCGGCTTCTCGGCCATTAACGCCCTGACGCTGTCGCCGGCACTGTGTGCGGTGTTCCTCAAACCCCACAAAGATGAGGCCGACGAGAGCAACGCCACCCTGGGCGCCCGCATGAAAGAAAACGTTGCCGCCACGGCCAAATCGGCCAAGAGCCGCCTGGCGTTCCCGGCGTGGGTCACCACCCTGCTGCTGATCGCCACCATAGTGTTCATGGTGTTGGGCTCGTTTAACTTCGAGAACGTTGCGGTCAGCTGCGTTGCCGTTGTGGTTGCCATTCTGGCCGTTATCGGGCTGTTCTCGCGCAAGTTCAAGGATGCTTTTGAGCGCACCTTCGAAAAACTTCAAAAGAACTACAAGAAGTGGTCGCAGTTCTTCATGAACCACAAAATCACTTCGATAATCGCAGTTGCCATAAGCATCGTCGTGTTGGTTTGGCTGATGCGCACAACGCCGAACGAACTGGTGCCCAACGAAGACACCGGCACGCTGTTCTGCATGGTGGATATGCCTCCGGGCACCTCGCAGGAGCGCACCGTTGAAACCATGGACCAGGTTCAGTCGATTCTGCAACACATTCCGGCAATTGAATATTCGCAGCAGATTGTTGGCTACTCGTTTATTGCCGGCCAGGGCTCGACCTACGGCACCTTCATTATCAAGCTCAAGAACTGGAGCAAACGTTCGGCCAACGAAAGCGCCGAGGCAGTTTTGGGCATGATTTACGGCGCCGCCTCGCAGGTTGTTAAGGATGGCCGCGTGGTTGCCTTTGCGCCGCCCATGATTTCGGGCTTCGGTGTGACCAACGGTTTCGAACTGAAGATGCAGGACAAAACCGGCGGCGACGTTAACGAGTTCTATGCCATTGTTCAGAACTTCCTGGCCGAGCTGAACCAGCGCCCCGAAATCCAGACCGCCTACACCACGTTTAACCCCACGTTCCCGCAATATCGCGTCGACATCGACGCCGCCAAGGTCAAGCAGGCCGGCCTGAGCCCGTCGCAGATTCTGTCGGCTCTGCAGGGCTACTACGGCGGTATGTACACCTCGAACTTCAACCGTTTCGGTAAAATCTACCGCGTAATGGTTCAGGCTCCGGCCGAAGCCCGCGTCAGCCCCGAAACCCTGGAGCGCATCAAAATCCGCAATAACCGCACCGGCGAAATGGCCTCGGTCAGCAACTTCATCACTCTGGAAAAGACCTATGCGCCGGACCTTCTGAACCGCTTCAACATGTTCACCTCGATTTCGGTTACGGGTACGCCGGCGGCAGGCTTCTCGTCGGGCCAGGCCCTCGAGGCGATTGCCCAGGTTGCCAAGCAGACGCTTCCTCCGGGCTACGGCTACGACTACTCGGGTCTGACGCGCGAGGAATCGTCGCAGAGCTCCAACTCAACCGCGGTTATCTTCGGCCTGTGTCTGCTGTTCGTTTACCTGCTGCTGTCGGCCCAGTATGAGAGCTACATCGTTCCGTTCGCCGTTATTCTGTCGATTCCGTTCGGCCTGATGGGTTCGTTCGTGTTCGCCCAGATATTCAGCATTTCGAACAACATTTACTTCCAGATCGCGCTGATTATGCTGATCGGCCTGCTGGCCAAGAACGCCATTCTGATTGTTGAGTTCGCGCTTGAACGCCGCCGCACCGGCATGAGCATCATCAACGCCGCCATTCAGGGTGCTTCGGCCCGCTTGCGTGCGATTCTGATGACCTCGATCGCGCTGATTATCGGCCTGCTGCCGCTGATGTTCTCACACGGCGTAGGCGCCAACGGCAACCGCGCCCTTGGCACCGGCTCGATCGGCGGTATGCTCATCGGCATGATTCTGCAGCTGATTTTCGTGCCCGCGCTCTTTGTGATTTTCCAGAAGATTCAGGAAAAGATTTCGCCGCTGAAGTGGCAAGACACCAACAACGCCGGCATCGGTGCTGAAATTGAACAATACTCACGCTAAGACGACACAATGAAAACCCTGACAAAACTCGCCGCAGTTGCGGTAACGGTGGCCATGTCGGCCACCGTTACCGGCTGCCATATCTATAAAAAGTATGAAATGCCGCAGTCGTCGGCAATCGGAGCGGACTATGTTGACGCCAAAAATCAGCCCGTTGACTCCACTGCGCTGGGCAATTTGCCGTGGCAGCAGGTGTTTACCGACCCGGTTCTGACCGACCTGATTAACCGCGCGCTCGAAAACAACACCGACCTCAGAAATGCCCGGCTGAACATCGAAGTGGCCCACGCCAACATGCTGGGCGCCCGCCTGAGCTATTTGCCGTCGGTTGCGCTGGCACCCAACGGCTCCGGCTCCACCACATCGCTGCCCGGCTCGAAAATGACCTGGACCTACCAGATTCCGCTGAGCGTCAGCTGGGAAATCGACGTGTTCGGCAAAATTCTCAACTCCAAGCGTTCGGCCGAGGAATCCTACCGCATGAGCCAGGACTATGAGCAGGCCGTCAAGTCGCAGATTATCGGCGGCGTTGCCAACTGCTACTATGCCATTTCGGCCATGGAAAAGCAGCTGGAACTGCAAAAGTCGACCGCCGCGAACTGGTTGAAGACCATCGACATGATGAAATCGGTTTGGGAAGCCGGCAACACAACGGCCGCCGCAGTTGTTCAGAGCCAGGCTCAATATGAGAGCATCCTCGCGTCGATTGCCGAGCTCGAAACCACGCTCCACGAACTGAACAACTCAATGTCGCTGCTGCTCAACGTGATGCCGCAGACCTGGTCGATTCCCTCGGGCATGAGCGTTGAGCTTCCCGCCGAGTTCACCACCGGAGTGCCGATGGTCGCTCTGGCCAACCGCCCCGACGTACGCGCCCAGGAGCGCCAGCTGGCGATTGCCTA
The DNA here is from genome assembly GCA_964508865.1 of uncultured Bacteroides sp. Classification (GTDB taxonomy): domain Bacteria; phylum Bacteroidota; class Bacteroidia; order Bacteroidales; family Muribaculaceae; genus UBA3263. The sequence continues at coordinate 3,351 of CAZDVP010000113.1, forward strand.
CTACGCCACCAACTCGGCGCGCGCCGCGTTCTATCCGTCGCTGTCGATTTCGCCGGTGGGCGGCTTCACCAACTCGCTCGGCGGCGCCATTTTCAACCCCGGCGAATGGTTCCTGAACCTGGCCGGCCAGCTGACTGCCCCGCTCTTTGCACGCGGCCAGAACATTGCCCGCCTCAAAGCCGCCAAAGCTCAGCAGCAGCAGAGCCTCAACACGTTTGAATACACCGTTATGAAAGCAACGGGCGAAGTCGGCAGCGCCCTGGTGACCTACACCAATGCCCTGACCAAGGAGAAGCATCTTGCCTCGCAGGTTGACTATATGAGCCAGGCCGTTGATATTACCGAGACGCTGTTTTTGAACTCCGCAACGAACTATAACACCACCTATCTGGAGGTCATCACCGCGCAGCAGAACCTGCTGGGCTGCCAGATGAACTTTTTGAACTGCCAGCTTGCGCGTTCGCAGGCGGTTATCAACCTCTACCAGAGCCTGGGTGGCGGCCGCTAATCCAATTAGAAATTAGTAATTGAAGAATGATATCTGAAAAAGCTCACGTTGATTCGGCCGCAAAAATCGGCAACAACGTAACCATCAGCCCGTTTGCCTACGTTGAAGGCGACGTTGAAATCGGCGACAACACGGTTGTTATGCCCTTCGTCAGCATTATGTCAGGCAGCCGCATAGGCAGCAACTGCAAAATCTGCCAGGGCTCCATTATCGGCGCCGACCCGCAAGATTTTCGCTGGAAGGGCGAAAAGACCTATTGCTTCATCGGCGATAACACCATTGTTCGCGAAGGAGTTATCATTAACCGCGGCATCGATCCCGCCAAGGGCACCCGCATTGGCAGCGACTGCTTCATCATGGCCAAGAGCCATATCGGCCACGACACTGTTGTTGCCGACAAGGTGGTTGTTGGTAACGGCGCCACGCTTGCGGGCGACGTTGAGGTCGGCACCTGCTCGATTCTTTCGTCGAACGCCATTCTCCACGAGCGCAGCCATGTTGGCGAATGGGCGGTAGTTAAGGGCGGATGCCGCATCGGCTCAAACGTTCCGCCGTTTGTTATCATCGCCCACAACCCGGCCGAGTTCTTCGGCGTCAACGCCTGGATTATGAAGAAAAACGGCTTCACCGAAGAGGAAATCGACGATATCGCCAAGGCCTACCGCCACCTCTATCAGTCGGGCACCTCGGTTTTCAACGCCCTGAAGCGCATTGAGGCCGACGTTAACGAAGGCCGCCACCGCGATTCGATTCTCAACTTTATCCGCAACAACAATCTGCGCGTAGTCGGCGCACACCTCGATGTTGTTGAAGACTAAACCTACGCTGAAGAAAATCATTTCCTACATAATCCCACCGGTCATCACCGTGGGATTATGTTACGTTTTATATGCCGACCTCGACCTGGGGGCGCTCTATGAGGGCGCGCGGCATTGTTCGCCCTGGCTCGTGGCGCTGTTTCTGCTGGCCAACGTAGCGGCTATGGTTTGCCGCGGACTGCGCTGGCGACTGCAACTGCGCGCCGATTCCATCAACCCGGGAGTTGGGGTTATGAGCAGGTCGATTTTCGGCACCTATGCGGTTAACCTGGTTTTTCCGCGCCTGGGCGAGTTCTGGCGCTGCGCATATATTTCGCGCACTGCCGGAGCGGGGTTCTCGCAGGTTTTCGGCACTATGGTTGCCGACCGCATGGCCGACACATTGATAGTTGCGCTGATTTCGCTGCCCACGCTGATGCTCTCATCGGGCGCACTGGCCAGTTTCCTGAATGCGGCCAACCTACCGGTTGACCTTTTGGGCGGCCCGGTTTTCTGGGCGTTGGTTGCCCTGATGCTCGCCGCAGTGGCGTTCATTGCGCTGAGCGGGAGCGCTTTTGCGCAGCGCGTAAGGGGCATTGCGCTGAGAGTATGGCAAGGTTTTGTGTTGATTTTCAAGATGCCCAACAAATGGCTCTGGCTGCTGCTGACCGTTGGAGTCTGGGGCGGCTACATAGCCTCCATGGCCTTTGCAATGGCCGCGTACGAACCGGTTGCCCACTTAGGCGCCGAGGCGGTTATGCTCACGTTCGTTTTCGGCTCGCTGGCCATGGCCATTCCGAGCAACGGCGGCATCGGCCCCTGGCAGTTCGCAGTAATTCTGGCGCTGTCGGGGCTGTTTGGCGTTCCGCGCGAAACCGCCCTGGTGTTCGCCACCCTGAACCTCGGAGCCAACACCCTGCTCAACATTCTTTTGGGGCTCTACACCTTCCTGCACATTTTGATTTACAAGAAATAAATCAGTCCAACCGGCCCGCATGGGGCCAATTGGACTGACAACAATCTAAATTTTCACTAAGTTTCAGAGTTTGGCGTTGCGCATATCGCCGGTTTCGTTGAAGGCGGTATGGAAGGCGAACGCATCGGGGAGAACATGGGGCGTCTGGCCGCCTTTGCCCTTTGCCAGATAGGCGCGCAGCAGCGGCTTATAGTCGGGATGAGCGCAGTTCTCAATAATGATTTCGGCGCGCTGAACGGGGTCTTTGCCGCGCAGGTCGGCAACGCCCTGGTCGGTGATGA